>JBDHKE010000088.1:0-15517 GCA_039586555.1 Gemmatimonadota bacterium
GCGTGGGCACGCTGCCGGCCTGATCCCGGCCATTCAACAGGTTCTGAGCGACTCCGGGGTTCTACCCTCGGGAGTGGACGGGGTCATCGTTGGAGCGGGGCCGGGATCGTTCACGGGGGTGCGCGTTGCGGCCGCGACGGCGAAGGGTCTGGCAAGGGCGATGAGGGTTCCTCTCTGGGCGTTCTCAAGCCTGGCGGCTGGGGCGGCCTCCGGAGATGCGCAGGTGCCCGGTGAGGTGTCAGCGGTGCTCCCCTGTCCGGGGGAGGTTGAGCAGGAAGACTTCCGGGGACGCCCTCACGTTGTCCTGTTCGATGCGCGAAAGGAGCGCGTCTACGCGGGTTGTTACCGGGTCGGTGCCTCCACCATCGAAGCGCTCCTGCGTCCGCGAGCGACGGATCTCGATCTCGTGATCCAGCATGCCTCGCAGCGAGGGTCCTCGTGGGGCCGAGCGGTGTTCTGCGGAAACGGGGCGCTGAGGCATCGGAAGCGCATCGAGAGTGCGGGCTTGCCGGTCTCACCGCCACCGTCTGGTATTCCGACGGCTGAGGGCCTCATTCGTCTGGTGACCCTCACTCCTGATGCCAGGCCGCTCGCGGACCCCGGCCGGTGGGAGCCGGATTACTTGAAGCCCTCGAGCGCCGAACGGGCGCGATAGTGTTGGAGCCCGTCGCCTTCCGGCCGCTGGCACGCGGCGACGTCGCCGACGTTGCCGAGTTGGAGGCGCGGTCCTTCTCCACCCCATGGAGCGAAAGGACCTTCGCCTCGCTGGTGGACCGAGAGGAGGTGGAGGCTTGGGTCGCCGAGGCGAAAGATGGGGAGATCGTTGGCTACGCGGTGGCATGGTGCGTCGGAGACTGGGGGGAGTTAGCGAATCTCGCCGTTCTTCCTTCTCGGCGCGGTAGGGGTGTCGGCTCCACCCTCCTGGATCACGTGTTGGGACGGGTCAGGCTCCGAGGCGTCAGGGAGATGTTTCTGGAGGTGAGAGCCTCCAATCAGACCGCTGCCCGCCTCTACCAGAGTCGCGGGTTCCGGGAGATCGGGATTCGACGAAGCTACTACCCCAACCCTCGCGAGGACGCAAAGGTGTTCAAGGTCCTCCTCGAGCCCGGAGGGTCCGAGCCCGGCCCCTCCGACTGAAGACCCATCCGAGGTCCAGGGACTCCGCGGCGGGCATGGGGCTTGCACGACGCCCTGACGAGGACCGCGCAGGTCTCCTCCGTCTACCCTGCCGTGGGATCCGGCGGCGACGATCTCGATGTCTGGCCGAGGGCCCGTTCGGGGTCGAGGTGAGGGGCAGGGGGGGCGCAGGTCCCCTGGCGCGCTTGGCCGAGACAGTAAACATTTGACGTCGCTTCGTTGACCCTGATTCGGGCCCCGGGTAGGTTCGGGAGAATGCAAATCCATCGGCGTCTCTCATTGAGTGCAAGGGGAAGGTCCGGGAGCATACTCCTGGCCCTCATGACCCTTCAATTCTCCCCGGCGACTCCTGCGATCGGCGGGCAGGAGGTGGAGGAGAGTCAGGCCGTCTCGCACACGGTCGTCAGAGGGGAGACACTCTGGGCTCTGGCTCGCCGGTATTTCGGGAACCCGTTCGAGTGGAGGGCTATCCACGAAGCCAACCGTTCCCTCATCTCCAATCCGCATTGGATCTATCCGGGGCAGGTCCTGGCGATCCCGAGCCCCGAAGGGGCCGTGATGGGAATGGAGATCCGGCCGCAGGGACTTCCGGAAGCCCTGGGGGAGGAGGAGGTGTCCTCCAGAAGGGCTTTTTCCGGTAGGACCGTGTTCTACGGCGACCCCACCAGGCGGGAGGAGGAGGTGCGGATCATGGGGCCGGGTGACCGTCCGTTCCTGGCTCTGCCTCCGGACATCTTCTATTCGGCCGGATGGTTGGAGCAGGAGGACGACGCCCCTTCTCATGTCGGGGTGATCGAGGCATTCTCGGCGCCCGAGGTGCGACGCTCGAAGCGAACCACTGCCAGGGCGTTCGAGCCGGTCCGGATCCGCTTCTCCGGGGGCCAAACCCTGGACGTGGGCGAGGAGGTGGTGTCCTTTCGCATCACCCGCAGGCTCGGTGATCACGGGTACGTGGCACACCCGACGGGAACGCTGACGGTGAGCCGCCTCGAGGAGGCCGGCGTCGTCGCCGTCGTCGACAATGAGTTCGCGCGAGTGATGCTCGGGGATTTCGTCGTCCCGGCGCCTGCTTACGAGCTGAGCCCGAACCACCGCACGGCTCCCGCGGAGGCAGGCGTGACCGCTACCATCATCGGGTTCCGGGAGGAGCACGAGCTCCAATCCCTCGGCGACGTGGCGTTTCTCGATCTGGGCAGTGGAGACGGGATCGGTGTCGGTGACGAGTTCGTCGTCGTCGTGGGTGCGGGAGCTGGTTGGTCGGGAGAGACCCAGGGGCGCCTACAGGTGGTCGGGGTTCAGGCTGCCACGGCGGCAGCTCGCATCGTGGAGGTCTCGGCACCCGTCTTCGTGCCGGGGCTGACCGTTCGGCTGGACAAGCGCATGCGATGACTGCATGTGCGCTTGCTCCGGCTCCGTGCCGTTGACGACCTCGAGGTCTGGCAGACGGGTTGAGAGACGTATTCATGCCCAGAGTCCGTCCGTGAGCGAGGGGGCGAGGGTCTTCGGTCTGAGAACGACCCGGAGAGAATGACCCATCCAAGCAAAAGAGTCCTCGTCACCGGTGGCGCCGGCTTCATCGGTAGCCACGTCGCGGAGGCCCATCTCGCCGCGGGAGACCAGGTCTGGGTTCTCGACAACCTCTCTTCAGGACGGAGAGAGAACGTTCCGCAGGGCGCGGAGTTCGTCGAGATGGATATCCGGGATCGAGGAGTCGCCGACCTGTTCACGGACGTCGCCTTCGACCTGGTCAACCACCACGCGGCCCAGATCGACGTCAGGACATCCGTCTCGGAGCCTGCCAGGGACGCCGACGTGAACGTGATGGGTTTCCTGAACGTCACGGAGGCGGCTCTGCGGGGCGGTACGCGCCGGATGGTGTTCATCTCCAGCGGTGGGGTGGTGTACGGGGAGCCCGAGGAGCTCCCCACCCCCGAGTCCTCACCGAAGTTGCCTCTGTCGCCTTACGGGGTCACGAAACTCGCCGGCGAACAGTACCTCTTCTACTACCATCGCGTCCGGGGCCTCGAGTATGTGTCGCTCCGTTACTCCAACGTGTACGGCCCAAGACAGGACCCGCATGGTGAGGCCGGGGTAGTAGCCATCTTCTCACAGAAGCTACTGAGTGGGGAGCCGCTGACGATCTATGGAGATGGAGAGCAGACGCGGGACTACATCTTCGTGAAGGACATCGTCAGCGCGAATCTCCAGGCAGCGGACTTGACTCTGGGCGGGCACGACGACCTCGATGCGATGGCCTTCAATGTTGGCACCGGGGTCGGTACCAGCGTGAACCGCCTCGCGGACCTTCTGGAATCGGTGGCGGACATCCGGACGGGTCGGGAGTCTCGCGAACCGCGAGCAGGCGAGCTCAGGCACAGCGCCCTCGATGCATCCCGGCTGATTGCCAGGGGTTGGGCTCCCCGGTGGGACCTTCGAGAGGGGCTCAGAGCCACGTTTCAGTCCATCGCCGAGCTCGAGGTGACCCGGTGATGTCCGGGTGGCTGCTGGCTCTGCAGGCCCGACCTCCACAGACCGCCTGGGACATGCTGTGGGGGGGTACTCTGCCCACCAAGATCGTCCTCACCGTTCTTCTTGTGTTCTCCTTCGCCAGTTGGATTCTGATCTTCTGGAAGGTCCGTCAGTTCCGCGAGGTGCGGCGCCAGGGGGATCGCTTTCTGAGCGAGATGGAGCGAGCGCAGCGCCTCGACGAGGCCTACAAAGCAATTCTCGCCCTTCCCGAGTCCCCCTACGGCCGCGTGTTCAGGCAGGGAGTGAATTTCTTCAGCGAGCTCCGGCCTGGGGCTCTGAGGGCGGATGCAGTCCACGTGGAAGGCCTTTCCCTCACTCAGCTGGAGGCGCTTCGCCTAGCGCTGGAGAAGGAGGAGTCGGAGGAGGTGGACGAGCTGGGGCGCGGCCTGTCCTGGCTCGCGATCATCGGTTCCATTTCTCCGCTGCTGGGACTGCTGGGGACAGTGATCGGTATCATGAACACGTTCCTGGGGATCACCGCTGCGGGATCGACGAACATTGCGGCTGTCGCCCCCGGCGTGGCGGAGGCCCTCATCACGACGGTCTGCGGACTGGCCGTGGCCATTCCGGCAGTGATCGGGTACAACTACTTTGCGGCACGTCTGAGTCTGGTCAGAGGGGAGTTGCAGGGCTTCTCCAGCGAGTTCATCGGGACATTGGCCCGGGAGGGACGGGTCTAGGTGAGACGGGGCATACGTGGAAGAGAGGGGGGCGACGAGCTCGCCGTGAAGGCCGAGATCAACGTCACGAGCCTGGTAGACGTGGCCTTCACCCTTCTGGTGATCTTCATCATCACCGCCCCGATCCTTCAGGGCGGTGTGGAAGTGGCGGTGCCCCGAGCCGACGTTCCGGCCATAATGGCACGTGAGGAGCCCTTTATCGTGACCGTGGATCGAGAGGGCACCATCTTCATCGGAGAGACCCCCTTCGACAGGGAGGGCTTTCGTCAGAGTTTCTCCCAGCTTCTGGGCGCTTCCCGGGCGGAGTTCGTCTACATCAAGGGCGACTCGCTGGCCTCCTGGGGAAACGTCCTGTGGATCGTGGCAGAGGCCGCCAGGACAGAGATCCCATTCGGCGTTATCGCTGAGCCAGAGGCGGTGCGCTAGCTGGGATTGTGAAGTGGAATCCGCGTAGGCGCTGGAGGAGACGGGCACGATGGGTGCGCCAAGGAGCTCTCGGCCCGGGAGGGGATCCGTCGTGGGATCCACTCTCGTTCATGTGGCCGCGGTCCTGATCGCGTTCCTCACCCAGGTCGCGTCCCGGTCTTCCGATTACCTGGTCTACCAGATCGAGCTGGTGTCTCCCCCGCCTATGGAGAGCCCGGACGAGGTGCCCGCGTCGAGGGAGGAAGAGCTGGTTGTGGAAACACCGCTGGAGCCGCCTGTGGAGGAGGCCCCACCGGTGCCGGAACCCGAGGTACGGCAGGAGGAGGTGGTCTCAGAGCCGGAGCGAACGGAGCCCGATCCCGTGGAGGAGGCGGAAGCCGCGCGCCCGGAGACCGGGACCGAGGAGTCGGGAGAGGACCTGAACGTGCGCATGGAGGGCCTACGTAGAGACTACCCCGCCTACTACGCGAACATCATCCGGCAGATACGGCGATGCTTCCGCTGGCAGGGGACGGGGAACTCCACGGCCACCGTTCGGTTCACAATAGAACGGGACGGGAGCGTCAGTGACCTGCACCTGCACCGTAGGTCCGGGGTGGCTGCCTTCGACTTCGAGGCGATGGGCGCGGTGGAGTGCGCGGGAAGCGGTGGGCGTCTGGGGCCCCTTCCTCCCGAGTTGCCGTACGATCGTCTTCCCGTCGAATTCACCTTCGAGCCGGTGCGAAGACGCGACGGTGGGGTGGCTCCCTCGACCACGGGGCCTGTGGGGAGGCTATGACGACCATGCGGGGGTATCGAGGTTGAGACCATGAAGCGGAGAACCAGGAGAGTACGTCGTAGGGTCGTCCTACGGGTCATGGGGGCGGTGGCTCTGCTCACCCTCTGGAGCTTTTCAGGGAGCTCCGGGCAAGAGGTGGAGGAGCGCTTCCCCGGTGTCCGACTCGGCCTTCTCTACGAGGGTGCGTTTCAGCCCGTGCTCGCGATCAAGCCCTTCAGCTCACGATTTGGCGGAGAAGCGGCCGCGAACCAGGTGGAAGCCATCATCGCACGGGACCTCCGCTACAGCGACCGGTTCGAGATCGTGGATTCTCTCCCGGCCAGTCTGGTAGGGGAGGGCGTGGATTATGCCCTCTGGGATCAGATCGGGGCCGACTGGCTGGTGGTGGGACAGGTGGAGGGGATGGGCGAGGAATACCGCCTGATCCTCGAGCTCCATGACGTGGTGTACGGTGAGCTCAAAGGGGAGGCCCGGATCCCGGTTCCGGATCCTTCTTCGGAAGAGTTCCGCATGGCGGTACACCTGGCGTCGGACGCCCTGGTGTTCTGGATCACCGGAGAGCCGGGGATGGCGGCGAGTCGCATCGCCTTCTCCCAGAGAGGCGCGGACGGAGCACAGGAGCTCTATCTGGTGGACTCTGACGGCGAGACCCTCCGTCGGATTACCCGTCACCGAGGACTGCTCCTCTCGCCCAGCTGGTCGCCGGACGCAGCGCGGATCGCATATTCAGCGATGCGGGGCGATTCCTGGAGGATTTACGAGTTGAACCTGGAGACCGGCGCGGAGCGGGTCCTGCCCGCGGTCCGGTCGGGCGACCACTACACCCCAGCCTACCATCCGAACGGCCGGGAGATCGCCTTCAACGTCTCCGGGGGCGGCCGCTCCGGGCTCTTCACCTACAACTGGATGGAGGAGTGCTGCCTGGCGCAGCTCGCCGGTGGGCGCTCGGACGATCTCTCCCCGACCTACTCACCCGACGGGCGCTGGCTGGCCTTCAACTCGAACCGGCTGGGTGTGGCCACGCCGCAGATCTACGTCATGCCGTCCGGAGGTGGGGAAGCGGAGCTCATCTCGCCCTACGTCTATGGCTCCGGCGGCCATTACAACGCCCCCGACTGGGCTCCGTTCGGGAATCGGGTGGCCTTCCACGGACGGATCCGGCGAGGGCGGTACCAGATCCTCGTGGCGGAAATCGAGGATCGCGGAAAGCGCGTCGTCCAGCTGACGTCGGAAGGGAACAACGAAGATCCCAGCTGGGCACCGGACGGGAGACACCTGGTGTTCGTGGGTGAACGGAGCTACGGATACGGGTTGTTCGTGGTGGACGCCGGATCGGGACGGATTCGCACTCTGCTATCCAACGTCATCGCACGGGTGCCCGAATGGTCGCCCGCTCTGGGATCTCCCGATGCCGCAACATTGCGCGGCGCGCAATTTTAGGGTATATGGCAGGGGGTTCTCCTAAGGGTTCAGAAACACACCAATCGCGGGAGTAGGAATGAGTCACCGTCACTGGATTCTGCCAGTTCTCGCTCTGGGTCTCTTGCTCACGTCCTGCAAGAAGGAGCCACCTCCGGCTCCCGAGCCTGAGCCAGTGGAGCAGGGGCCCACCGGCCCGGACCCCGACTCCCTTGCGGCGGAGCGGGCGAGGCTCGACTCCATCCGAGCCGCCGAAGAAGCACGCCGGAGGGCCTTAGAGGGTGCCCGGGCCACCCTGGAGGAGATGGTGTTCTTCGAGTTCGACCAGTCGCGGATCACGCCCGAGGCCGAGGCCGTCCTTCGCCGGAAGGTAGATGTCCTACGGGCGAGTCCCACCGTGGAGCTCCGCCTGGCGGGTCATGCGGACGAGCGCGGCTCCACCGAGTACAACCTGGCTCTGGGGAGTCGCCGAGCGGAAAGCGTTCGTAGGTTCCTGGCGGGCTTCGGCCTGGAGGCCGATCGATTCACGACGGTTTCCTATGGGGAGGAACAGCCCCTGGTCCGCCGGAGCGACGAGGAGGCCTGGGCCCAGAACCGGCGCGTCGAGTTCGTGATCACCGCGGGGGCGAATGAGATCAATCCGCCGAGAATGAGCCCGTAGTCGAAGCACGATGATGGGAACGCTCAGGTGTCCTGGTAATCTCCTTCGTTCCGGCGTCCACGGTACCATGCGGTGGGGGGTTCCGGCTGTGCTCCTCCTTCAATCGGTCGTGGCGTCGGGCTGCGCGCTGAAGAGCGATGTGCGCGACATACGCGAGGACATCCGCCGCCTTACCGCTCGGCAGGACTCGGCTCTGGCTCAGCTCACGGAGCTGGTGGAGGCGAACCAGGACTCCATCGGCCAGCTCTCGGAATCTTCGGTGCAGCTGCGGGGGGATCTGGCCCGGCAGCTGCTGGATATCCAGGATCAGCTGGTGACGCTCCAGGAGCTTTCGGGCCAGAGCCAGAGGAATCTGGCTGCTCTGAGAGATCAGTTGGAAGCTCGGAGAAGCGACATCGCTCTCCCGCCCGTGGTCGAGGCGCCTGGAGACACAGCGGGGGCGGCCGAGGAGCTCTACAACGCGGCGATGCTCCACTTCCAGCGGGGGACGAACACGACCGCGCGAAGCGCCTTCGAACAGTTCCTGCAAGTCTACCCCAACCATGCGTTGGCGCCGAAAGCGCATTACTGGTTGGCCGACATCCTGGTACAGGAGGGCCGGCTGGAGGAAGCGATCGAAGGCTTCGTGCGTATCCAGGAGCTGTATCCGACAGCAGAGGAAGTCCCGGACGCCCTCTACCGAGTGGGCCTCCTCCATCGAGAGCTCGGGGACATGGAGGAGGCAAGGCGGTACCTGGAGCGCGTCGTGAACAGCTACCCGGACAGCCGCTCGGCGCAGCTAGCCCGCAGGGCGCTGGAGGAGATTCGCTGACCCCGGATCCGGCGGCGACCCCTTTCCGCCGGTCTTCCCGGGCACTCTCAAGCCATGCGTTGTCCAAAGTGTGACGCCAGAGAAGACCACGTGGTGGACAGCCGGTCCAGCCGGGAAGGCCGAGCAATCCGAAGGCGGAGGGAATGTGCGGCGTGCGGCACACGTTTCACCACGTACGAGGTCCTCGAGGAGAGACCCCTCCGGGTTCTCAAGCGCGATGGGAGCGCCGAGGAGTTCGATCGAAACAAGCTCCAGCGAAGCTTGGCCGTAGCGTGCGCCAAGCGCCCCGTCTCCGCTCGTGAGATGGACTCCGTGGTGGACGGGATCGAGGAGGAGCTTTCCCGCCGCGGAGAGGACGAGATTTCGAGCTTGGCAATCGGTGAGATGGTGATGGAGGGGCTGAAACCGCTGGACCATGTCGCGTACGTCCGATACGCGTCGGTGTACAGGAACTTTCAAGACATCGACGAGTTCCAAGACGTGGTGCACGAGCTGAACACGAGACGGGAAGAGGAGCTCCGGGCGAGAGGCCAGGTGGAGCTGCCTTTCTGATCCAGGAGCCCGGGGATGAGGGGCAGGCGAGACAACCCGCAGGCGGAGATGCCCTTCCTCGACCACCTGGAAGAACTCCGCTGGCGCATTCTCTGGTCCGCACTCGCCATCGTCATCGCCAGCGTCGTCGGTTTCCTTCTCGTGCACTATCTGGGGGTCATGGAGATCCTCATTCGCCCCATCGAAGGTCTCCTTGGCACGACCGACAAGCTCAAGTACTTCTCCCCCGCCGACCCATTCTTCATCACGCTCAAGCTGGCGATCGTGGTGGGGATCATCCTCGCCTTCCCCATCATCGTCTATCACGTCTGGAACTTTCTCTCCCCCGCCCTCACGCGGGATGAGCGGAGAGCGATCGTTCCGGCTCTCTACCTGGGTCTGGTGCTGTTCTGTCTGGGCGTTGCCATGGCCTATTTCGTGGCGCTGCCCGTGACCCTGGTGTTCCTCATGGGCTTCCAAACGGACTTCCTCGAGCAGTCCATCGAAGTGGGTCGTTATCTGGGCTTCGTGACCAAGCTGCTCATCGGGTTCGGCGTCGTCTTCGAGCTTCCTGTGGTGGTGATGGTGCTGACGGCGCTGGGGTTGGTGACTCCCGACTTCCTGAGATCCAAGCGGCGCCACTCGGCCGTGGCCATCACGGTGCTCGCCAGCTTCCTCACTCCGGGAGACGTCATCACGCTCACCGTGTTGATGATGGCGCCGCTCCTCGTGCTTTACGAGATCAGCATCGTTCTTTCTGGCATGATCTACAGGAAGCGGAGGGAACGGGAGCTGAGCGTTCCGAGCGGTCCACCGGCGAACGCGGTCGAGGCGGGATGATAAATCGGCTTCGAAGGGAGCGTCCGGCAGCCGGAGGGGGCTGGAGAGCCTGGGGGAGCTGGGTGCTCTGGGTGGTCTTCCTCGCCCTGATGCCTTCTCCGGTCACCGGACAGGAGCCCCCTCCGGACACCGCTCAGGTGGACTCTACGCGGATCCGGGTGTTCGAGCTGCTCCGGAATCTGGCTCGACCCCCCGTCCCCGATTCCCTCCTGATTCTTGCCGATTCCGCAGGGCTCATTCCTGCGGATTCCCTGGGGCGGATCCAGCGATCGGCTCGCGAGGGGAGCGCCGCCTCCGGTGACAGTATCATGCAAGCGCTCCTGGAGCTCCCCGGGTACGAGCCCACGCACTTCGAGGGTGGCCGCGCAGAGTTCGAGGCGGGGGAGCGGCGACTGCTCCTCCTCTCGGCCGAAGGATCCCAGGCCAGAGTCCGACGGGAGGGTAACGAGATCGCAGCGGACTCGGCGATCATCTACGATGAGGAGTCGGGGCGAGTCCGCTCCTCCGGAGCCACCACGTTCACTCCTGAGGAGGGAGATCCGGTCACGTCGGAGACCATGATCTTCGACCTGGAAGAAGAGCGTGGGAGTGCCCTCGGGGCGGAGACCCGGTACACGCAGGGGGCGAATTGGATCGTTCGGGGGGACATGCCGTACGTGGACGGCGATGTATTCTACGGGGACCATATGAGATTCACCTCCTGCGAGCTCGACGAGCCCCACTATCATTTCGAGGCGGACGAGATCAAGATCGTGAACGACAGGGTTCTCGTCGCGCGCCCGGTGCGTCTCTACTTCGCTGATGTTCCGGTCGCCTGGCTGCCCTTCATCGCCCAGGGGTTGGGCAGTGGCCGCTCCAGTGGTCTCCTCACTCCACGGTTTTCCGTGAACGACATCGTGCGGACTTCCCGCGGTTACCGGCGCCGGATCTCAAACATGGGCTTCTACTGGGCCATGAGCGAGTACACGGACGCCACGACTGCGCTGGATTGGTTCAGCGGGGAGTTCCTCTCCCTGACCAGTGCGTTTCGCTACAGCGTTCGCCGGAAATTCCTCCAGGGAGACGTCAACTACCGTCAGTACTGGAGGGAAGAAGGTGGGCAGGAGCTGGCCTTTGACACGCGGCACTCGTGGGAGTACGACGAGCGCACCCAGCTTCGGGTGTCGGCCCGCTACGCCTCCAGCACCGACTTCGTGCGGCGAAACTCCTTCGACCCGCGAGAGGTCACGCAATCCATCGACTCCGACGGGGGCCTGAACCGTCGCTTCGATTGGGGTAACCTCTCCCTGAGCGCTAATCGCCGACAGTTCCTGTCGGATGACCGGGTGGAGATGACTCTCCCCACGGCCAATCTCTCGCTTTCCACCATCACTCTGTTTCGGGCACCGGCCAGCCAGGCCAAATGGTACAACAACCTCACCTGGTCAGGGGGTGGGAGCCTCTCGCGCCGGATCACGGATTTGGCGCCCCAGGACACGTCCTTCTCCTTTGGCTTGACAGATAAGGTCGCGAATTCGGCGACGTTCCGTAGCAGCCTCAACCTGGGCCCGCTCTCGCTATCTCAGAACCTCACCTATAACGAGAACGTGGTCCGGGACGTTCCGGACTCGATCTTCGCACCGCTGCCGGACTCCGCTGCGGCTGGAGAGGGGGTGCCGCCCCTGCCCTTAGGCGTGGCCGCCCTCCAGGACCTGGGGCTCAGGGACCTGGCTCAGGCGGATCTGACCTGGACCGCGAGCGTCAGTTATCAGCAGCGCTTGATCGGGTCCACGACGCTGACTCCATCGCTGTCCATTTCCGGTCGAGCCCTGAGGTCCGATTCGATTCCGGAGGCAGAGAGCTTCCAGTCCGCGCCGTCGCGAGTCTCGGTCGCCGCCCAGCTCAAAACGGATCTCTACGGTTTCTTCCCGGGTTTCGGGAGGTTCGACGCCATCCGCCACAAGCTGTCGCCCTCGTTCAGTTGGAGCTACTCGCCGTCTTCGACCCCCTCGGATCTCCAGCAGCGCGTCTTCGGCTCCAGGGAGATCCAGCCCAGGAACGTGCTGACCCTGGGGATCAATCAGACATGGGAGGCGAGGCTCCGACCGGAGGAAGAGGAGGAACCCGGAGAGGAGAGCCCGGCAGGGATTCCGGGCGATTCCGCTGTGGTGGTCGTCGACTCGATGGCGGCGACGACGGATTCAACGGCGCTTCCTGTAGACACCGCCGGCCCTCGACGTCCGGAACGATCCGACAAGGTCAAGCTGCTGGGAATCCAGACCAGCGTACTGGAGTACGACTTCGTGGAGGCCGACTCCGCGGGCGACTGGACGGCCGGATTTACCACGACACGCCTGAGAAACACAATCAGCTCGGACTTCCTCCGGGGACTGAACATCTCCGTGGAGCACGACCTGTTCGAGAACATCGAGTCCGAGGAAGAGGGGCGGAGCCGAAGCTTCGCCCCGCACCTGTCCCAGCTCAATCTATCCTTCCGTCTGGACTCCCGGTCCGGTCTCGCGCGGGCGCTCGGGGGGCTGCTCGGGGGCTCCGAGGAACCGCCCGAGGATCCGGCACCGGAGGAGGAGGAGGGGGCGGAGGGCGACGACCCCTTTGCGGCCAGCGGCGCGCAAGAAACAGAGGTGGTCCCGGGCCTGAGCCGATCCCGGGATCGGGATGCGAGGAGCGAGAGAGCCCGGAGTCGCCGGTCGACGGGCTGGAATGCGGACATCTCCTACTCGCTACGTCGGCCGAGGGAGGGGGCTGGGGCGACCACCCAGATGGCTCAAGGAACCCTCTCATTCAGCCCGACCGAGCGGTGGACGCTCAACTGGCGGACCTCGTTCGACCTGGAGGCCGGGTCGTTCAACGACCACATGATTCGCTTGACCCGTGATCTTCACCGGTGGGAGGCGTCCTTCGATTTCCGCCAGACGGCAACCGGGAACTGGACCTTCCGCTTCGAGGTCTCCCTGACGGACAACCGGGACCTGAAGTTCGACTACTCGCAGCGAAACCTCGAAGATCAGAGACTACCCCTCCGGTAGTCGCGTGGGCCTCCCCCGGGGCCCGTGTCCCGAACCGCCGCACACACATGTCTCCCACAGAGGACACCAACACCCCGGTGCAACCTTGTAGGCGCCTATGGCAGCTTGACTTGCACGTTGGGTACACCTCCTGCATGTCGAGAGGTCGGGGTCTGGTTCACGCGGAGGAAGACGATGCGCAAGTCAATCTGGACGCTGGTGGTGTTAGGGCTAACAGCTGTGGCTATTGGGGGATGCGAGGACGATGAGATTCTGATCGTCGATGGGGACGAGCCCGCCCCGCCCAGGGCCCTGCAGGCCCGATACTACAACCGGGCGGTTTACCTGACCTGGGAGCTGTCGCCGGGCTGGGACGAAGACTCGTTCAGGGTATATGGAAAGCGGAGATCGGACCCGGACTTCTTCCTGATAGCCGAGGTCACAAACTGCGCAGACGGCCTGTGTTCGTACACGGACATCAACATCTTCGCCGGGATTACGTACGAGTACTACGTGTCGGCTGTGGACCCGGTGAGCGGGCTGGAGACTCCCTCGGCAAACTCCGTGGAGGTGTCCGTGCCCGAGCCGATCCCGCCTCCGGTACCCGGCGCGGCCAGGGCGGTGGCCATGGACAATGCCGTGTATATCCGGTGGGATGATGGGGCTCGTGACGCCGGGGATTTCTCGTTCTACCGGGTGTATCTGGACGCGGAGACGCCTTTCCTGCTCGGAGAGACGGATTCAGAAGGATTCCTCGATCTTCTCGCGGTGAACGGGGAGACGTACCGCTACTTCGTGACTTCGGTGGACGACCAGGGACACGAGAGCTCAGGGAGCACCCTGGCCGAGGGCACACCGAGGCCTGATTTCCACGGGGAGTGGATCTACGCCTACGAGGACCAGCCGCAGCTTTCGGGCTTTCGGTTCCAGGAGAACGAGTTCGACAACCCCATCGTGGACGGGGATTCGCCATCGAGGCACTTTCGCCTGGAGGTCGACGAGGCGGGGTGGTGGATGGTGCCGGGCCCGGGAACGGAAATCCACCCGTCGGGCTTCGTCACCACGGCGCTGAAGTGCGGACCTGGCAGCGACGGGGGGTGTGAGTCGCTCGACATCGCGCCGACCGCCGGGTATGCGAGCGTCGACGTGGATGTGTTCGTGCAGACCACCTACGCGCTCCGAGTGACGGGAAATGACGGAGCCCGGCACTACGCCGCCGTTCGAATCGACCTGCAGGGCTTCGACCAGGACGGCAATGCCATCATGATCTTCGACTGGGCGTACCAGCTCCAGCCGGGTAATCCAGCTCTGGTGCCGTCGGGCTCCTGAAACCCGACTCCGGGCAGTCGGGAAGGCCGGTTCGCCCACGGCGGGCCGGCCTTTCGAACAGAGAGAGTGAGTTTCCTCCGGTCCGGCCCTCGCCGGATCCACCTCCGCCAGGTGATCCCGGGCCCACATGGTGGGCACGCCTCTTGCAAAAATCCAGGTCACAGCCTGCGCCGGTGGCGGCTTTCGGCGTGGACTGAGGCCCGAAGTACTTCTGTTTCCGGCCAGGGCAGGCAGATTGCGGCTTTCGAGACAAGTCCATCCAGGGAAAGGCCAACTCCTGACGCCAAAGGAGCACGCTGCGCCGTGGATGGCGTTGCACACCCACCCGCAAGGTGGAGACGACCGTGGCCGACTTCCCCGCGGGGAGGTCTACGCCAGAGCCGGATCGCTCCGATCCGGCGTCCAGCTTTCCGTTTGAGTGACGACCGATGCGCATCGAAACCCTGAAGGACCAGGCCCGCAGGCATGAGCAGCAGGAAGAGTGGCACGAAGCGTTGGAGCTCTATCAGCGAGCCATCGAAGAGCAGGGTCACGACCAGCACGCCGATATCAGTCTGTACAACCGGGTTGGCGACCTTCAGATCCGGTTGGGTGACCTCGACGGCGCGGTGTCGTACTACACGCAGGCGATCGACCTCTACATAGAGGCCGAGCTCCCCAACAACGCGGTGGCGATCTGCAAGAAGGTACTTCGCAGCGTGCCTGGCCGGGCCATCATGTACCGCAAGATCGGTCAGATCCGCGCCTCGCAGGGGTTCCTCACAGACGCGCGTCAGAACTTCCTCACATACGCGGAGCACATGCAGGAGGCCGGAGAGATCGAAGAGGCGTTCCGCGCCCTGATCGAGTTCGCCGATCTGGCTCCAGATGACGTCGACGCCCGCATGGCGATCGCCTCCCAGCTGGAGTCCCACGGACGGGTACACGAGGCTGTGGAACAGCTCCTCGTCGCGTACCAGCGCCAGGCCGTGCTCGGAAGGGGTGAGGAGGCCGAGTCCATCAAGCAGAAGATCCTCGAGCTGAGCCCGCATGCAATCATTCCCGAGGTGGCTCCGTCCGAACAGGAGGTCTTCGGGTTCGAGACCACGGCGCTGGGCGACGGCCTCTCCACCGAGGAGCTGGACGTGGGGGCCGAGCTGGGCGAGATCGAGATCGGCGCGGCGGACGCCGTGGCACCCGTGGAAGGGTTCGGCGCATGGCCGGAAGAGACTGCCACAGGGGAGGCGGAGGAATCCGCGGGCTGGGAGGCACAGGCGGAGGCTGGCGAGGAGGCGGTGTGGAGTGGTTGGGCGAGTCCAGAAGCCGGTGAGGATGATGTGGCGGATGGCGCCGCCGACACGGTAGTGGCGGGGAAATGGGGTGAGTCTTTCG
>JBDHKE010000089.1:0-28875 GCA_039586555.1 Gemmatimonadota bacterium
GAGGGTGGTGCGGCGATGTCGAGCCCGATGCACACGCCCTTCGATCGCTATCTGTTGGGCTCGACGCTGACGGACGAGAGCCAGAGCTTCGACGGTCAGATCGCGGAGCTGCTCTTCTACGACCGGGTGCTGGCGGACTGCGAGCGGGACCAGATCGTGGCGGATCTGGGCGAACGCTACGGGATCGCGGTGTCGGTGACACCCGCGCCCTGCAATCCACCGTCGGCGCCGAGCGATCTGACGGCGACCGCGCTGGACTACCGCACGATCGATCTGTCGTGGGGCGACAACTCGGACAACGAGGATGGATTCAAGCTGGAGCGGCGCCAGGGGCAGACGGGCTCCTTCTCGCTGATCGCCGAGCTGGGTGCGGATGTGACCGGGTACACGGACACGGGTGTACTTTTCGAGACGGAGTACTGCTACCGGGTGAGCGCGTTCAACGCAGACGGGCCCTCAGATCCCGCGAGCACCAGTTGCGCGACGACGCCGAGTCCTCCGCCCGGTGCGTGCGTCGACACCGGCAACCACGACGACCTGGGTCCGCTCTGGAACATCACTCAGGTCCGGGCTGACCAGAACCAGCACTGGCAGGCGACCCAGATTCCGGGCTGCGAGATTCGCGCCTGGTTCTTCAGCCTGGACTCGGGGGTGGATTCCGACCACCCGGACCTGAACGTGGCCGAGGTCACCAACTTCGTGGCGTCCGAGCCGGGCCACCCCGGCGAAGATGGCAACAGCCACGGGACGCACACATCCGGAACCGTCGCGGCCATCGACGGAAACGGTGGGGTCGTCGGCGTCGCTCCCGGGGCGCCCATCTACGCGTTCCGTGTCTGTCTCGACAATGGGCAGTGCGAATATGACGACATCCTGGCCGCCATCGACGAGGTGACGGCGAGGAAGCTGGCCAATCCTGATCAGCCTATGGTCGGCAACCTCAGCCTGGGTGGGCCGGTGAGCGATATCGTGGATGGTGCGCTGAGGGAATCGGCCAACACGGGAGTCATTTTCTCCGTGGCGGCCGGGAACGGGATCCTGGGAATGTGCCTCTTCCCCGCGGATGCACAGACCAGCACACCGGCTCGTGTCGGCGATGATGATATCAACGCAAGCAACGGGAGCGACGGGGACACCCGACGGGTCAACGGAGTGATCACCACCACGTCCAGCATCCCCAGTGATAGCGACGCCAACTGCAACTACGGCAACCCCGTGACCATCGCGGCACCGGGGGTCGACATCTATTCGACAGGTCTCAACGGAGGCTACACGATCAAGAGTGGCACCTCGATGGCTGCGCCCCATGTGGCCGGTGCCATCGCGCTCTACCTGCAGGACTACCCGGACGCGACCCCGGAGCAAGTGGAGCAGTGGCTCGTCGACCGGCTGGATCCGTTCAGCTCGAGCCTGCAGCCCAATGCACTGGGGCGGTTGAACGTGAAGTTGCCATAGGGGGGACCTTCCGGGCGGGAATCGGGACGGAGCCAATCAGATTCCGGCGAACGGCGGAAGACAGGAGGGGGGGTCGGCTTCGGCCCCCTCCTGTCTCTAGATTCAGCAACCCGTCCAGTGGTGTGACCGAATCTGTAGCGGCTCGTTCAAGGAGCGTCCCTGCCGCCGGCAGCGTCATCAATCGGCTCGAGCACTCATTTCGGTGGCTGTCGCCTCCGCGCCAAAGCTCAGAAGAAGGAGCGTGGCGGCGGCGTAGGCCGCCGCACCCGCGTACAGCGCGGCCGAGAAGCCCCAGACCATCGCGAACAGCGTAGCCAGGGCCGGGGCTGCAACCGACGCGGCTCCGTTGACGGCCCAGGCCCACGGGACGAGCGATGTCCCTCGCGCATGGGCGATGCGCAGACCGGTCGGGAAGGGTAGACCCAACAGGAAGGCCACCGGGAAGATCAGGGCGATGCCGAGCACCACCCTCGTGAAGGTGGGCAACCCCATCGCGGCGGCGAGGAAGCTCGGCAGATAGCGTGTCATCAGCAGGATGAGGGCGACCGCGACCCCAAGCAGTACGGGGGGCGCCAGCCATCCCACCCGGATCAGACGTTCTGCGAACAGGCTGCCCAACCCACTGGCCACGAGCATGGAGAACAGGACCACGGTCACGGCGTACGTGGGGTGCCCGAGAAACAGGATAAAGCGCTGTATCAGTGGGATCTCGACCAGTAGATAGCCCAGCCCAAGTGCCAGGAAGTAGAGGTTCACATGGACCCACGAGCCGGGGCGCGCACGCGCCTTCCGCTGTCTACGGTCGCGAGCAAAGCCCACGGGTGCCAGCACGAACACCACCGCGATGCTTGTAGATATGACAAGAAGTCCGACGAGAAGATCTCTGGCTCGGGCATGCTGTATTTGGTACGACGGCCCCAGATCCCGGATCTGACCCTCCCCGGTCAGATCAAAGAAGAAGGGCCGATCATCCGTCGGCGGGGTGACGTTGACAGGCAACTCCGTCGAGGCTTGCGCAAGTCCTCGCACCGTGAGCAAACCTCGATGCTGAATGTCGAGTTGTTCGCCTGAAACGCCATCCTGGCCGGGTGCATGGACCAGGATGTGTCCGGCTTCTCCTGCAGCGGCAGCGAAGAGTGTGCGCTCCGCGTCCGTGAGGCTCCCGTTCTTGACGATGAGGGTCAACGTGCTGGCAACAGCGCCAGTGTTGCGAGCCATGAGTACCTGGTCGCTGGGGTCCTCGACACCACGATCCCGCAGCGACTGCCCAACCAGTGAGGCCAGCCGAAGAGTCTCCAGAGGATACCATCGTGTGATCGAGAGGAAGCCACCTAGTTCGAGGTGGTCCATGAAGTCTCCGAGCGCCTCGAGGGTGTACAGGTAGTTCTCGTTCAGTGTGTAGGCGCCGCGGGCGCTGGCCGCCCAGCTGTCGGTGACAGAGATCTTGATGACGTCGTAGGAGTCCGGCTGGCTGGCAATGAAGTGCCGACCTTCGGCGATGGCAATTCTGACGCGCGGATCAGCGTACGGCCTGCCCGAGAAGTCGCCGAACTCGCTCTGGACGATGTCAATCATCAAGGGATTCAGCTCGACCCCGGTTACCGCGGACGCGTCGAACGCCAGAGCCGATATCATGTCCTTGCCACCGCCTACACCGACCACAAGCACCTCAGGATCCGAAGTCATTGCGTACACCAGGTCGCTCGAGTCATAGCGAAACAAGTCGAGGGCCGACTCCGAGCTCATATGAGGATAGATGTACGTGCGCGCCCCGGCGTCATTGGTGACCTCCATCACCTCAGGGAGTACTCCTGGGACTGTCCTGCTGTGGAACCACGTGTCAGGTGATCCGGAAACCGAGGTCGGGTGCACGGCGACCCGGGATGTCGGATGCCACCGTTCGTATACCTTGTCCCTCTCGTGGGCCTGACCATAATTGGCATCGTAGCTCTTCACGTTGCTCACTCGAACAAGCTCGATCCGTTCGTTCAGGCCGACGAACATGAGAACGGCGACGCCAGCCAGGATACTCCACCGCGTACCCCAGCCGGATCCCACACTGTGAAACAGGACCGCAGCTGCCGAGAAAGCGAATACTGCCACAAAGATGGTGGCACTCGGTCCGGACAGAAGCAGGAGGGCGGGAATGGCCAGGCCGCAGCCGACGCCGGCCCCGACAAGGTCGGCGCAGTAGATGCGATTGACACGCCGCGGGGCGTTGGTGAACCCGATGGACAGGATCAGGCCGGAATAGAAGAACGGAAGCGATAGGAGCAGGAACTTGAGCGAAAACAGGGCATAGGCCTCGACGCGACGTCCGGGTATATCGAGAGGAAGGAATGGGATGTTCAGATCGATCAAGAACACGGTCGGAACCGCGAGGCCGAAGAAGAAGGCGTAGATCGCCATGAGCCTGACCGCCCGTCCGGGCTCCTGAAAATGGCTCCGCCGGGACACGTACACACCACTCGCTGCGATCCCGAAAAGGGCAAGTGAGATCGTCACGAAGGCGAAGTGATACCACATCGTCACCGAGAAGATGCGGGTCAGCAGGATCTCGAAGAGCAGCGTCGCGATGCCGACCAATGCAATCGCCGAAAGCGGTACCGCGGCCTCCGAGGACTGAGGTGCCTGAGCGTCGGGTCTCGTCATGGATTCCGTGCCTTGTCCGCCAGCGTTTCTGCCCTATGGATCCAAACCTGTGTGGGAGCGAGGAGAGAGTCAGTGAGCTCGCACGCACGATCGCCTTTCCGAGAAGAGGCATGTCCCGGCTTTGCAGGTATCGGGCCATCGGCTCCATGGCCACCAGTGAGCTGTCTCCCGAGATCGGCTGACATGGATTCTGCACCTGGTGTTGCGGTAGGCCCAACGGCAGGGGTGCCGTGGGCTCCAGTCTGTCCTCCATCTCGGACCCAATGATGTTCCGGACTCTGGCTGACCTCGTTGTTCTGTCTCACCTCGGCTACATCCTGTTTGTCGTCTTCGGGGCCTTCCTCGTCCTTCGATGGCCGCGCATCGTCTGGCTTCATCTCCCAGCCGTTGCATGGGCGGCTCTGATCGAGTTTGCGGGATGGACCTGTCCGCTCACCCCCCTGGAGAACTACCTGCGCAGAGCCGCAGGACTCTCCGGCTACCGGAGTGGATTCATCGACCACCATCTGGTCCCGGTCATCTATCCGGCGGCTCTCTCCCGACAGACCCAGTTCCTCTTCGGATTCCTCGTCATTGCGATCAACGTGGCCGTCTACTTGTGGCTGTTTCGGCGACGCCGCCGGAAGGAAAGGGCCCGCTCTCCTCACCCGCCCGGCGCGTCTGGCGGCGGAGTCTGAGGCAGACGCGCAGATGACCGCTGGGCGGGGCCGCTCTCCTGGTCGCGGTGGCCGTCACGGCCACTCTGCTTCCGGCCCGCTCGGCCACCCGGGTCCAGCCCACCGAGGCGATCCGGGCACTGTCACGTGCGCCCCGGAACAGCGGCAAGGCGATAGCCGGGAGAGACTCCCCCGCCTGGCCTCCGCCCTGGACGTACTGTACCTTGCTCACGCTGCGGGAGTCCGGGCCGCCAGGCCCAACGACTGACCGCTGGACCCCCGCCACCCTCCGGCCGATTGCTGGATCCCGCGGCCTGAAATCAGGGCCGTGGCGTGCAACGCTGATGGCACGCCATGACCGCTGCGTCTGCCATGCCCCGGCGCTGTTCCCTCCACGGGGTCCAACGCCGAGGCTGATAGAGAGCGGCATGGCCGACGCGCGAGAATCGCCCTCATCGGCAGGATGAGTTGCACCCATGAGACGTTCGATCGCCCTCACCACCGGTCTATTACTCGGGCTTCTCTGCGCGTGCGGAGAGCCACCAACGGACCCAGGCCCGACCGCGCCACCCGTTCACGCAGCCGTTCAACCTCAGAACGCTCATTGGCTATCCGACTACATGCCACTTTCGACTCACCTACAGGGGATCCGGACTTACTACTGGTTTGACAGCAAGAGCTGGCAGACCGGCATGATTGTCGGTACCGAGACCGTTCCCTACCTGTCCGGGCCTGTGAGCGCCACCAAATTCAGATTCTCGGAAGATGGGGATGATGAGGAATCCGGGATCTACTTCGACGGCAAGGAGACGTGGTCGAGCGTAATCATGGGTGACTACTACCTGTCGACCGACTGCAGCCTGACCGCATACCCGCAAGATAGGGTCGTAGGGAAGGTGTGGAACGGATTGTATATGGGTTCCCCGGCACCGGCCAAGCTGGTCAAGCGAGATGGCTCGGAGTGTTTAGACGCCGACTACTACGATTTCGCGTTTCCGCTGTTCAAGCTAGATGACATCACACTGTTTGGAGACAAGCCGTGGACGCCGTACATGCCGTGGGCCACGATCGAGAGGCGCGTCTACCACGATGCTCTGGTCATGTATGACGTCGCGAAGGGCTCACCTTTCAAGGAGCTTGATTTCTGGGGTCTGGAAGACGACATGGGGATCACGCTCCCCACCGCCGACGAGACCGGTGGATGGGCTATCGATGGGGTTGCCATCTTCGCGTTTCACCAGGGCCTGATGGCCCAGGCAGACTTCCAGGTGGGCGACGGAGAGCTCGGCGACTTCGCTCTGCTCGTTTCTCGTGTCCCGATGGCCTCCGTTCCTGTGCACTGGGCCACCGGAGGCGGGACCGTCGACTGGGGCCAACAGGGACGCGTGACCTACGGGTTCTCCGCGGCGGTTGACGCCGGCGGGAGTGCAGCCGGAACGCTTCAGTTCGACTGGAGAGAGGCCGACACGAAGTGGCACGGAACGATCGACTGCTTGAACGTTCTCGGTAACCGTGGATACATGTCAGGCGTGTTCACAAGCGGCGAAATCGCGGGCCAGTATTTCACTTTTGGCGTAGAGGACAACGGCGAAGGCTCGACCGCGAGCGGTCCGGACCTGCTCAGCCTGGTCTATTACCGGGACGTAGCGCCTATAGACTGTCACGAGGAGTTTGACTTCGGCAAGCCGTGGACAAACGGCAACGTCCAGGTCAAATAGCGACAGGTCCAGCACGACCATTAACCAGGGGCGGCTCCACAGGGGCTGCCCCTTTCGACATGGAGGCCACGTCCCGCGACCCTTCAAGGTAGGTGGCCCCAACACACCAATGGTCTCGCCCGTGAGAGACGTTGATCGTCATGGACGCCTCGGCCGTCGTCGAGTGGCTCCTCGGAGGCAGACGAGGACGAGCGGTCGAGGAGCGCTTCGTCAACGATCAGGACCGTGTTCAGGTACCCGCCCTCCTCGATGCCGAGGTCCTGCAGGCGATCCGGCGCATGGTCGGCCTCGGCATCATCGATGACGCGAGAGGCAAGGCAGCGATGGAGATTCTCGCCGAGATGCCCCTGGAGCGTCACCTGCTCACTCCCCTGCTTCCCCGCATGTGGGAGCTGCGGCGGAACGTCACCGCGTACGATGCGGCTCGCCTTGCGCTAGCCGACGCGTTGGATTGCGCGCTCATCACCTTCGACCGGGCACTGGCGGCTGCCCCGAGCATGCAGGCTCGCGTCGCCGTTCCGGCGGTCCCCGGACGACTAGACGGGCCACGGTCCAAGGAGCCGACCCTTATCACCGACGAGGCCGGGCCGTTTGTCTACCTTCCCCTGGAGCAGATGTACCAGAGCGACTTCTACGTCTCGGTTCGGGCGGGGCCGGGCTCTGGAACCGCCGCGGCTGTCCCCGAGCTGCGACGGGCCATACTGGAGATGGATCCCAAGCTCTCCCTGCAACTGGTGACCGAGATGGCGTCGTACACTCGCGTCGGGCTGGCACCCTACCCCAGAGGGCGGCGGTATGGATCACCACACCCCTGGCCCTTCTGGCCCTCCTGCTTTCGGAAATTGGCATCTATGGCGTTGTGGCCCAGACCGTGGTCAGGCGGAGGAGGGAGATCGGGATTCGCATCGCCCTGGGCGCGGAGCGACGGTCCGTCCTGCGGCTGGACATGGCTGGTGTCTCACGCCTCGCCCTTCCCGGACTCGTCCTGGGCGGGATCGGCGCCCTGGCTCTGGGCCGGATCCCCAAGGGGTTCCTTCTCGGGCTGGGCCCGTGGGATCCACTTGCTTTCACCAGCGTGGTGGCGGCAATCTCGGGTGTGGTGCTCCTGGCCACCCTCGTCCCGGCCCGGCAAGCTATTCGCGTGGATCCCGTTGAGACACTAAGAAGGGAATGACGCACCGTCCCCATTCGGTTTCAACAGCACTTTTCCGCCCGTCATTTGCTTCTGATATGCCTGAACCGCCTCCCTCCCTTCTTCCAACGGATACCGAGCTCGAATCTCGGTCTTCAGTTCCGTCAATAATAGACTCTGTGCGCGCCGCCACATCCTCAAGATCTGCAGTACATTCTTCTTGGCCAAATAGGGTCCCAGCCAGAAGCCATCAACCGTCTTCTTTTGGAAGATCAATTGATCGGGCCGGGCTTGAGCCGGTCTATAGGACAAACCACCGTAGACAGTTACTTTGCTATGTCGTGGCAGCGCTTCCAACACCCGCTGCGTCAGCGGTCCGGCCACCGCATCAAAGGCCAAGTGAGCGTCATATTGATGACAGGCTTTGTGGAGTTCGTGGTCAAAGCTTGCCTCACTACTATTCAACACGATCGTCGCGCCCTGCCGTTTGAGCAATTCCACCTGTGTATCCCGACGGACAACGTTAATGACCTGAATCCCCTGGCTGCGGCCGAGACGGATGACCATTTGGCCAAGTACGCTTGCCGCAGCCGTTTGCACAATCGCCTTGTGCCCTCCGCTCTTCGCTATTTCCAGGAGAGCCATGGCAGTCAGGGGATTGACGGCGGACATTGCCCCCAGTTCGAGACTCACCGATCGATGCAATGGTAGGGCACCACCGTTGGCAGCAGTCACCACATACTCAGCCCACACCCCATCCCTTTCCTCCCCACGCAAACAGGCCACCCGTTTGCCAAGGAGATAGCGGCCCATCATGCCCCCACCAACGGCGACGACCACACCCGAACCTTCTCCTCCAGGAACGACCGGAGGAGGCGGCTTGAAGCCGTATCGACCTTCCAGGAAGGCCAGGTCCGAGGGATGAATGGGCGAAGCGGCAACTTTCACCAGAACCTGATTACGTCCCGGCTCTGGAACCGGACGCTGCTCAACCCGCAGGGCCTCGGCACCGGAATATGAATCCAGCACTACCGCGGTCATCTGATCAGGAACTTGTATCTGTGTCATTAGTTGCTACCAGTTCGGCGGGTAGCATGAGGCGGGACAGCGCTTTCATCTCATTGTGCTGGAGAGAAGTGTGGGCCGCAAGAGCCGCTTTGGCCTTTCCCAGTGCAGATCCGGCACCTGACCTTCATGCTCTCTGACTCGACTCCGCCGGTCCGTCGAGACTCGACAGACAGGTCGTCGAACGCCAGAATGGGGCTTGGAGAGCGACGCGTCTGCCTGGTGCGCTATTCCCCTACAGAGCGCCGCATGCGGCGTATCCGGCGGTGTCTTGGATTGCCAGGCAGGCGGTCCAAGAGAACGCCGGTGTTCAGGCTGGGAGGCCCCCCTTGGCGACAGCGCTGCGCTTGTCGATCTTCTTGCTCATCGAGCTCCTGGTGCTGCCGCTGCAGGTAGTGGCAATCGCCGCCTACTCCATCAAACTGCATCGCAAGAACCGCCCGCTGGGTATCTCCGGCACGGCCTACGAGCCGTTCTTCGGCCGGCTGCTGATGCATGCGGCGGGTTCCCGACAAGACGATGTGACTTTTCGGATCGCGCCCCACCTGCCCGCGCTGTCACCCGCGACCGCGTGGTCCCTCACGCGTACCGTGAGCCTGGCGTGCCGCTGCAGCGGGTACCGGGGATGGATCCTAGCCTATCCCGCGGAGCGCCCCTCTTCGTTGGCCACTATGGTCAACCATCGAACCCATTTCTTCGACCGAGTGCTTGCCGAGGCTGTCTGTCCCGGTCGGGAAGATCCCGTGCGACAGGTTGTGATCCTCGGAGCCGGTTGGGATTGTCGTGCCTACGGTCGGCTCAAAGAGTCCGGCGCGCGACTGTTCGAGGTCGACACCCCACGCACACAGCAGGCGAAGCGCGAGGCACTCACCAAGGCAGGCGTGGCATCGGACCACGTGACGTTCGTGGAGACCGACTTCAATCAGATGTCCTGGCTGGACGCCCTCGAGAATCGAGGCTTCGAACCGTCCCATCCGACCTTCATTCTCTGGGAGGGCGTAACCATGTACCTCGACGACGAGGCGATGCGGACCACGCTGCGTCGAGTGGCACGGTTCGCTCCTGGCAGTTGCATCGCCTTCGACTTCTTCAGCCGGGAGTTGGTTCGCGCAGAAGCCCCGTTCGTGCGATTGGGAAAGCACATCCAGCGCGGGATGAAATTCTACGGCGAGACCTTCCAATTCGGGGTGTCCACCAAAGTCCCGGCGCGAGACCATGTGCGCGAGCTCTTGACGTCGGAGGGGCTTGCTCTGAGGGAGTACGAGCCGTTCGGCGAGGAGCGTGCCCAGAAGATGACTCTCGGTGGACTTGTGCTCGCGTTGGCTCAGGTCTGAACTTGGTTGGTCCGCTCTGGCCGAAGCCTTAGCTGGGCTATGAATGCCGGGCAGGCGGTCAGAAGAAGGAGTTGGCCGCTCTTAGAAGTGGAGTCTTGTGAACATCCTATGCTACGGCGCAGGATCCATCGGGCGCCTGTTCGCGGCGCGGCTACAGTAAGCGGGTCACGACGCTTCGGTCTTGGCGCGAGGCAAGCGCCTCTCCGACGTAAGGGAGCAGGGTATCATTCTCGAGGACGGTGCTACGGGACACCGAAGCACAACGCGTGTTCAAGTCGTTGAGGCCCTTGCGCCATCCGATGCGCATGATCTGGTGTTCGTCGTGATGGCCAAAGGCGGTACAGCAGAATCGCCAACCGTTAGGATGCAGAGTCGGAAATGGGACCATGATTCGCACCGTTGTTCTTCTCGTGGTTTCCGTGCCGATCGTCTGGGTCTCGAGACGGTCGCTTCTCCACCCCACGTCCCACGGCTTCTTTCGCTTTTTCGCCTTCGAAGCCATTCTCGCCTTGGCTGTACTCAACGCTCCGCATTGGTTCGTTCACCCCTTCGGCGCGCAGCAACTCGTCTCGTGGCTTTTCCTGTGCGTATCCGTCGTCTTAGTCGTGTGGGGTGTCGTCCTTCTGCGCCGCCTCGGAGGTTCCCGCCCAACCACCGAGGGATCGCCAGAGTTCGAGTGGGAGAATACCGGGCGCCTCGTCACGACGGGCGCATACCGCTACATCCGTCATCCCATGTACTCGTCGCTTCTCTTCCTGGCCTGGGGTGCGCTCCTGAAGTCCGTGACGATCAGCACGCTGGTGCTGGCCGGCTTGGCTTCACTGGCCCTGACTGCGACGGCCAAGGCTGAGGAGGTAGAAAATATGGCGCGATTCGGCCAGGAGTACCGGGATTATATGAAGCGCACACGCCGATTCGTGCCGTTCGTGCTGTGAGTCGCGGCCTGACAAGCAGTTGCTGTTGGCGCGATGACCGAGAATCGGCTCTAGGCCCCCCCCGAGGAGTGTGCGCATGGCCTCCCGGCGGGCAGTGTGACGTTCACTCCGCAGCGGCTCGGCCAGGCCCACGGCCAGTTGCGTTCACGTATGTTCAGCATGTTCGCGTCTTCCCAACTCGGCGCCCAGATCCGGCAGCGCCTGGTGCTTCCCACCCTCGCGCCGGTGGGCCGGGACCGGCGCGGCCGCGAGCACGACGCCTACATCGAGGCACTGGGCAACCTCATCGACGTGACCCGAGGCGATCCGCGCGGGATCGCCGATCGTCCGCCTCCGGCGCCGAGCACGACGAGTCCGCCCCCCATCGTCGGCCATGTCCTCACCCATCCGCCCAGCCCCCAGTTCCTGCCGCCGACGGTGGGCAGTGACTGGCTGGACAGCAGCGTGCACCCGAACCACAGCGATCTGCCGGTGGGCATCGCGCTGATGGCGTCGGTGTGGTACCCATTGACCGCGCCGCCAACCGCCAGCATTGACACCAGGGCACGCAAAGGATAACCCAGGCGATTTCGATGGCCCAAGTACGGATGCGGCGGTTGTCACCCTTGCCCACGCCCTGTTCGCGTTCGGAGTCCCCGCTGTGATACGGAGTGGGCACGAGCTCGCGGTGGACCTGCCGAAGATCCTCCTCTCCGGGCTCGCTCCGCAAAGAACGCGCTGCCCCGTGTCATGCCTATCCTTGGTTCGGTCTGGATCCTCCAAGCGGATGCGGACCGATTATTCGGTTTCCTCCCCGTCTGGGTCCCCTTCGGGCGGAAGCGATATCGTCTCCTCTTCCTCTGTTCTCAATCTCTTCTTCTCGGCCTTCTCGGCCTTTTTCTGTCGTCGAGTTTCACCACGTTTTCGGCAGCCGGACCCTTCTCGCCCTGTACCACGTCGAATTCGACCTTCTGGCCCTCGGGCAGAGATTTGAACCCGGATCCCTGGATGGCGCTGTGGTGACAAAACACATCCTTCTCACCGTCGTCACGGGTGATGAAGCCGAATCCCTTTTGGTCGTTGAACCATTTGACTGTTCCGGTCGTGCGCATTGTCGGTCTCCTGTCGGTTAATGAACCCTCGAAGCGAGGGGGTGCTTCGTCGTCAACATACCGCCACCCGGATTGCGTCTACGGTTCCCACGGATAGGCTGATTGGCACAGACTGCCAACGCGGTCTAGGCGTGCCATGGCCGCGTTGCCGCCTGCACCTCGCGGCTCCGGAACCGGGCCGTCGGGTCCAGCAATCCGGCCGAAGGTGGCGGGGGTCCAGCAGTCAACTGTTGGGCCTAGAGGCCCCATTCTGTCACGCGGGGGTCTGATGCAAGGTAGGGTGCGGGCGAGCCGGGCGCCATCTGGAAGGGGAGTCTTGGGGTCCTGTGTCCCCCAAGGGCTCGCTGTGCTCCACCCCCCGTGGGCCACTCCCTGATGGTCTGAGGTGATCGGCTCACGGCCGCTTCTGCCTGCTCGACGCCGTGCTCCGTCCTTGCCCTCCGAAATCGTTCCCAGCCATGTTGAGACCCAGGGTTGAGGGTAGCCTCCAGCAGGAGTCCTCGCGGTGAGCAGGCTCCAAGCGGTACTGGCGGACTTGAAACGGCAGCGAGACGAGTCATGACGCCCGGCGGTGTGCGTCATCTCGCGGCAATCATGTTCACGGACATCGTTGGCTACACCGTGCTCATGCAGAGCGACGAGGCGGAGGCCAAGGCGGTCCGCGCCCGGCATAGTGGCGTGCTCAAGGCGTCGATCTCAGACCACGGTGGCCGACTGCTTCAATCCTTCGGTGACGGCACGCTTAGCGTGTTTCCGAGTGCAGTGGAGGCTGTCGCTTGCGCTGTCGAGATCCAGCGAGATCTCCAGACCTACCCGAAGATCCCGCTCCGAATCGGCATCCATGTCGGCGACATCGCGTACGACGACCAGGGAGTCTACGGTGACGCGGTCAACGTGGCCTCCCGGCTCGAGTCGATCGGGACAGCAGGTAGTGTCGTCGTATCGGGGAAGGTCGCCGAGGAGTTGAAGAACCACACCCGCTTTGCGACCGTACCGCTGGGTGAGGTCCGGCTCAAGAACGTGCAGCGTCCTGTAGCCCTCCACGCAGTCGCGGCGGAGGGGATCAAGATCCCCGAACGAAACGAGATTCGAGAGGCAGCGCCAGGCGAACCTGAGACTCGGTCAGCCGCCGATGCCGGGTCATCTCCGCTCGATCGTCCCGAGAAGAGGCGGGTCGCCCCCTGGGTTCTGGCTCTTGCCGTGGCCCTGGCCGGTTGGCTGGCCCTGCAACTCTTCGTGCTCGGTGGCGAGTCAGGGGAGTCGGTTCCTCCGACCGCGACGGGCCAACGTGAGCGCCCCTCCATCGCCGTGCTGCCTTTCGACAACCTCAGCCCGGACCCGGACAACGCCTACTTCGCCGCTGGGATGCACGAGCAGCTCATCAGCCAGCTATCGAAGGTTTCCACGCTCCTGGTGATCTCGCGCACCTCGGTGATGCGGTACGCGGAGGATCGGAAGAACGCGACCGAGATCGCTGCCGAACTCGGGGTGGACTTCATCCTGGAAGGGAGCGCCCGTCGGGATCGGGACCGTGTCCGTCTGACCACCCAGCTTATCGATGGTCAGACCGACGAGCACCTGTGGGCAGAGGACTACGACAGGGACCTTTCTGTAGCCGATCTGTTCGAGATCCAGGATGATGTGGCCAACCGGGTAGCTTCATCGTTATCGACGATCATTCAGCCGCAGGAAGCCCGCCGCATCGCCGAGCCTCCGACCCAGCACTTGGAGGCCTTCGATCACTACCTCCGGGGCCTACTGTCCCTGCATGGGAGCACGGAGGCCGATTTCAGGGAGGCGCTGGAGCACTTCGAGGAGGCGCTTCGTGTCGATCCAGACTACGCCCTTGCCTGGGCTGGAATCGGCCTCGCGTACTGGCAGTTCGCCGATCTACTCCTGTCCCCGCATGATGCCTTCCCGCTTGCCCTGGCGGCTGCGGACAGCGCCCTGGCTCGTGACCCAGATCTGCCCGAGGCCCTCCTCGTGAGGGGCACTGTGCGCATTACTTACGAATGGGATCTCGAGGCGGGGAGGTCGGATCTCGATCGAGCCGCCGCTCCGGAACACTCGCTCACCCACTACGCGTACTTCAACTACTGGACGGCTCTCGGGGACCTGGAGTCAGCGTGTGCAGCCACCGAGCGAGCAGTCGCTGTGGACCCGCTAAACCCCTTGGGGCGGGTTGTCCGAGCATGGTGCGCGTTGGGTACCGGCGATTATCAGACCGTGATAGACCAGCATCAGCGTATTCTGGAGATCGACCCCGGCTTCGTCGCCATGGATCGCTCCGTCGGGTATGCACTTGCGGCCCTGGGGCGACATGAGGAGGCTGTGGAGAGCTTCGAGGAGACGGAACGACTGATCGGAGGGCCCTCCGCGTTCTACGCGGCGTATCTGGCTTCGCAGGGTCGCCGGGATGAAGCGCTCCAGCGTGTTCTGAGTCTGGAGGCACGGTACGCTGCCGGGACCTACATCGTCCCCGAATTAATGGCCGTCCCCTACGCCGCTCTGGGGGACCACGACAAGGCTCTGGAGTGGCTGGAGCAGGGCATGGTGGCCCGTTCGTCGGGTGCGCTAGTGGTCCGTCTCGACCTCCAGCTAAAGCCGGTTCTCGCGACCCCCGAGTACCGTCAGTTGGTGGAGAAGTACGGACTCCCCGTGGTCCTCGATCCGAACTGATCCGAGACGTCCCCGCGATCATCCCCGCTTCCAGGCCCTGCTCGAAAAGTACGGGGCGAACTGAGTCCCGCAGCCTCCCCCACTTCGCCAGCCTGGCGTATTGGGACTCCATGCTGCGTCCCCCTCTGCCGGGGTCAAGGGATGGGCAAGGATGAACGATACGATGAGCCCGTGGATCGCTGGCGAGCTGGCTGCCTCTAGCGGATGAGGGCCGGACCCGGTATCAGACCACCAGGAAGCGCCCTCACTTGGGCGAGACTGCCAGCATCTCGTTCGCTGATCGGCGTGAGAGAAGCCCGGCTCCCAGCCCGAGACATCCCAAGTCGACGTCCGACTTGGTGTGTGTGATGTAGGCGATGGCAGGGGGCGCGCCCAGGACCCACAGACAGGGGCGGCATACCGGGCAAGATCTCGCCTGGAGCCGGCGCCCCACTGATTGACCTCCGAAGGATCTACCCGCTGGAGCGTGCCGGAGGGCTCGAGGGAGCCCCCGGGGGCAGACCTGGGCTGCCGGACGGCGGGATGGGTTGTGAGACGAGCCGAGCGAGGAGCGGCCTGGTGAGCTCTGTGGACTGCTGCGCAAATGACTCACGAGAGGACCTGACGTCGGGATGCAACACGGCCCCGAGCCGATATTCTTGGGCCGGCTTCGGGGCCGTGCGGATCTCTCTGGCCGCTTCTGCGTTAGATGTGTCGCCCTGCCGCCGAATGGCTCAGTCGCCACCCCCGGGCGGGCCCACGGTTCCCACGAGTTCGCCCTCGGTTTTGGCAACGAACATCGGGGCGGAGAAGATCTCGTCACGATGGGACGTGTACACCTTGTTCCAAGCGGCGACCGCCTTGTCGAACTCCTCGCGCTCAGGCGTTCCCTCCTCAGGAACCGGGTGCGCCTCGTAGTACTCCGTGCAGGGGGCACCGCAGGGCGCTTGAATATCCGCCCATTCGGCGTACTCGGAGATGACGACGATCTGGTCCGCGTTGCTTCCATAGAGGTGTTGTGCCACCCGGAGGCCCAGGACCTTCGGATTGAGCTGGATCTGTGGCAACCAGCGGTCGCGCATGAACTCAAGTATGAGGCCACGGTCCGGTCCGTACGGAACATCGAACGTGGTCACGGCGATGACGCGTGTGCCCGGGCCTTCCTCCTGGGCAACTGCAGACTGTGGAAGGAACAGTCCCCAGGTGACAAGGACTGCTAGCGCTAGAGGAATGACTGACTTCTTCACGTGCGGACTCCTTATTCGGGGCGGGATTGGGAGGTTGGCGGCACAGAGGAACCTGCGGGCTCACAGCATCTCGCCCGTCGAACGACGATTGCCAACATGCTGGTAGGCGGTCACATGCGTCAAGTAGAGTTCTCGGGCGGCTCCTTCGTTGGTGCATGGCTCCGGGCTTCGCCACATGATGGTGGTGATACGCCCCCGACCCGGAGTCACCACCGATGAGGTACCCGAAGCGGAGCCGATACAAGTACGCGAAGTCCCGGTATCGGGTTCGCAATTGGGCTGAGTACGAGGAGGGCCTTAGGAGTCGAGGCGACCTCACCATCTGGCCCTCCAATGACGCCCTGGACGCCTGGCGGGCGCCGCCCAGCGGGAAACCCGGGGGCCAACGCACCTACGCGGACATCGCCATCGAGGCAGCGCTCACGATCCGGATGGTCTGCCACCTTGCGCTCCGGCAGACCGAGGGCTTCCTGCGTTCTCTGGCCCACATGCTCCAGGTGGAGATCTCTGTTCCCGATCACACGACGCTGTACCGGCGGCTCAGGAGGCTCGGCGAGATGCCGGTCCGCCCCCTCGCGACAGATCGACCGATCCATCTGCTCATCGACGGCACCGGTCTCAGGGTCCACGTCGGTCATCTGCGAAGACCACCAAAGAACAGGGCTTCGCGACTGCACTTCGCTGTCGACGCCGGCACGGGTGAGATCGTCGCCTCGAATCTGACATCCAGGCGAACGCGTGACTCGGCTCGGGTACCCACACTGCTTAGGCAGATCGAGCATCGAGTGGCGTCCATCTCTGCAGACGGTGCCTACGACAGCAAGAGTGTCTACGAGGCCTTTCATGCGAAGGGTGAGGGGTGAACCGTGAGGGTGCTCATTCCACCTGGACGTAACGCTCAACTGAGTCCACGATCGTCGGCCGCACTGAAGGAGAGGAAGCAGAACGTCCGCTCCATAAAGCAGACTCGGCCGACGCGAGTGGCACAATCGGTCAGGATACAGCCAGCGCAGCATGGCCGAGTGGGCCATCTACCGGTACAAGACGATCATCGGCCGAAGTCATGAAGAGTCGTACCCCCTGGACGTTGCCATTCGCATTCCGACTAGGCCGGCACTCGGCGCCGGAGAGTCGAACTGGACCGCGCCCGTGACCGTGGTGGCCGATGTGTCGACCGAACAGGTGGGCCAACGAAGGGACGAACGCCCCTCCGCCGCCCGCGTGCGGGTCACCGCCACCCTCCAGAGGGTGACCGTCCGCTACACCGTGACACACCCAATGCGTTCGTAGGCGCCGAATCGTCCTTCCCTTCTCCAGCATGGGCATGGATAAGGTTCAGCCCGGTGGCGATAGGTCTATGAAGCCCTCCTCAATTGGAACCGCTTTCAGGCAGGAGCGGCCGGGACCAGTCGGCGGCAGGACCGTTTCAAGCGGGTGGCCTATCCGCGCTTAGCGTTGCGAGGGCGGGCGTCTGCCGATTGGACTGTCCATGATTCTTCGGGCGCTACCACAGGGGCCTCGACCACTCTCGCTCAACACCGCGAACAAAGAAGCAGGGCGCAGCTCGAACACCACCTCGAAGGGCTCCCACAGCTCGGGCTTACGACCGGTGAAGCCCAGGTCTCCGGCGGCAGCCGGCGCCTGGATGTCGAAGAAGCGCCGGTGGTTCGGGGCTGGTGGTGTGAGACCGAGTTGCTGCATCAGCATCCCGGCCCCCCGAGGCGCTGCGCCTCCGAAACCGGTTCCCATAGACCTATTAGAGGTCCACGTCTCCGGGTGCGAGATCAGGTGTCTCCAGAACGCTTAAGTCTGGGTGTCTCTTTACATCCTCAACAACGACCCGTATCCTGAAGCCAGGAGATACTTAAGTACCCCCACATGCCAGTACTCGAGCGCTGAAGGTGGCGGGGGTGGGCGGGGTGAAGCCGACGGAGGGCCGGTTGGCCGCCAAGCCTTAGGGTTAGAAGGTTCGATCCCTTCAGGTCTGCAGGATGAGGGCTGTCGAGAGTGATCCTGCTTTTTTGGCCGACGTTCGCAAGTTCGGCCGCTTTGTCACGAACGCCTGCCTCCAGTGTGGTGGTTGCACACTCAGCTGCAACCTGACCAGTCGCTACACGTCGTTTCCTCGCAGAACAATCCGTTATGCTCTCCCTCGCTTGCCGGAGGTGCATCGTGCGCAGTTTCCCGCTTCTGTTGTTGATCCCCGCACTCGTTTTGACCTCGCGCTCTGCTGACGCTCAGAGGAGCGACTTCGGCAGCGAGGAATGGAATCAATGCAGGCCGTACCGCGGCGCCTGGTGGAACATGGACTTCCCGGGATCCGATATTCGATCGCTTCACATTGAGATTGAGGTGAAGCGCGATCGAGACAAGGGTTCCTTCTTGGACTATCACGGAGCGGCGATGAAATGCGCGGAAGCCTGTGAGGAACAGGAAGGCTGCGCGGCCTGGACCTTTATCTGGTCGCGGGAGGCCGGCGAGGCTCAGACGTGCTACCTCAAGGACGCCCCGTCAGTCCCGGTCATAGCCTACGGGTCCGTATCAAGCCTCCGGCGAGAGGTACCCACAGTATGGGCGGGCGCGGCACCGGGCGGCGCCCCACCCGCTATGGAAGCTGGGACAAACAGACCAGGCTCGGACTATCGGAGCTTCGAGATCGTGGGAAACGCACCGGCTGTCTGCCAGAGAGCTTGCTATGACGATCATCCTCGTTGCAAGGCCTGGACCGTAGTCCGACCCGGGGTTCAGGGACCGCAGGCCCGCTGCTGGCTCAAAGACGCGGTGCCCGAGGCGGTAAAGGACCCCTGCTGCATTTCGGGCGTGAGGCCGAACGTGATCCGTGACCAACTGAGGGAGGGTTTTCGTGAGACGATCCAGTGCAGTTCCGCATGGAGATAGGCACCGGTCGACGGTAACGTGTCGGGCAGCAGTGCTGCTTCTCTTCCTGGCTTTTGGCCTAACGGGCGTCGCTGATGCCCAGGAAGTCACGGCGGGAGACTGGCGAGAATGTACAGATTTCCGCCATAACATGTGGTGGAACATGGATTTGCCGGGATCCGACTTCCACTCCTTTCGCGTCCCGGACCCATCGGGCGAGCCGAGTCGAGATCCGGACGCCCCGAGCTATCACTACTCGGCGGCCATGGAGTGCCGGGAAGCCTGCATACGTAACGAGAGATGTCAGGCGTGGTCATTCGTCTGGGGCGAAGTGGTGGCACGTGACATGGGCTATTCCGTCGGACGCGACCGCTATTGCTACCTGAAGGATTCGGTACCATCGCCGGTCTGGAAGGAGGGTGTGGTAGCCAGTGTCAAGCGACCCGACAGGGGGCCGCCCACGGCGGAGGCGGCAGCAGTCCGCTCCCCGCGCACCGCTCCGGCGGGCATGGAAGCGCGGACGAACAGGCCGGGCGCTGATTATCGAGACTTCGAGGTCACGGGTAATGCACCCGCCGTCTGCCAGAGCGCGTGCCAGGAGGATCCGCGGTGCCGGGCGTGGACCGTCGTAAGGCCTGAAGTACAGGGTCCGCGGGCCCGCTGCTGGCTCAAAGACGCGGTGCCCGAGCCGGTAACTGACGCTTGCTGCGTGTCGGGTGTGAAGCGATAGACGTGCCAGAAGAAGAGCAAGAGCAACAGAGAGCCACCACACAGACCGTACAGTGACTTCATCGTACCGAGTGGAGCCAGCCGGGCTCGGACCGGCGACCTCCGGCTTGGGCTCGCCACGCCAACTGGCCCAGCCATGGGAACACCGGATGCGATTCAGGAGGCAGCGGACTGTCGGGCAGGCGATGGAAAAGAAGTCAGACACCGGAGTCGCGCATCCACCTGGCCTGAGACGACACGAGACCTGACAATGTTCACGCGTGTTGGATTATCCCTGGCGGTCCTTGCGGTTGCCTGTATTGGTGAGCAAGTGCCCGCCGCGAGAGGGATTGTCTTTGTATCCGCTCGTCCTCCCGAACACGACGGCGAGGAGATCTACATTATCAATCCTGACGGGACCGGGGAGCGTCGACTTACGTACTCAGGAGATGGGAAGAACAGCAATATCCCGCATTGGTCACCGGACCGAACACAGATCGCTTTCGCGTCTAATCGCGAAGATGATTCTGCCAGAAGCAGTATCTATGTCATGAATGGCGATGGCACCAATGCTCGCCGCCTCACACCCGTCGGATCGCGTGACTACTTCCCGCATTGGTCACCGGACGGGACGAAGATAGCGTTCATGTCCTCGCGCGATGGCGACGAAGAGATCTATATGATGGGCCCGGATGGCACTGATCTGCGGAAGCTAACGGACAACGAGGCGTTTGATGCCGCTTACTCCTGGTCGCCTGATGGTCGACTGATCTTCACTTCGGCGCGTGATGGGACTGCGGTCATCTACATCATGGACGCTGATGGAAGCGATGTGCGCGCGATTGGCCCGGGTTGGGGCGGTGAGTGGCTGCGGGATAGCGACCTCATCAGATACATGGACTATCCGGCCTCCGAAAAGAGTGGCGTACCCTGCTACGGAGTGATGGATCTCGAGGGCAGAGTGGTAGAGCAGGGGTGCGATTACGACCGGGTCAAGCGCCCCTGCGGCCGCTCCCCGGATGGGACGCAGGTAGCCTTCACGGGGATGCCCGATGGCGCAATTAGCTTTCCGGTGACCGAGGAGGAGCTGGTCAAAATCGAGCTTTTCGTTGCTGACGCGGACGGCTCGAACGCGCGAAGGCTCACCTTCAACGATCATTACGACGGTCACTGTAGCTGGTGAGTGAACTCTGCCCCTCGTGGCGCGCGGCATGACGTCATCTTGAGCGCTTCATCACCCGATTTCAGCGGGCGGGTGCCCATGCCGAACGGGATCGGCTCCCTGTCCGTGCCGGGCGAGATGCCCGGAGGAGGTCAACCATGGACGACATACAAATCAGGCCTTTCTTCTGGTTCCGTCCTGTCATGAGGGGTCAGAGGATTGCGCGAAACGAGATCTGCTTCCGAGCGGGCCGGCTGCCGCTGGCGGCTCGTGCGCCGGTACTGGCAAAAGATTCCCCGGGGAGTCCAGTGCAGTCTCCGCTGATGGAGACCCCCTCCTGGACACCCCCGAACGGAGGCTTCTACCATTTCGGCAGCTTCGAGGCCATGGCGTTCCTGCTGCGGCTCTACGTCCATTTCATGGCTTCATGGGTGAACCCTGACCGCTGCACCAAGTTCAACCTGGGCGCTGTGATAAAGGACAATATGGACTTGCAGCCGCTGGAAGGCCGAACGCCGACGCTGCTGCTGGGCGATATGAGCAAGCACGGCGGCGGGCAGTGTCCTGGGCACGATACCCATCGGACAGGATTTCAGATGGATATCTTCTACATTCCCAAAGATGGAACGAACTCGAAATGCATTTGTGCCAACTTGCCCGGGCACAAAGAATGGCACTTGGGGCTGAATGCCGTGCTGCTGCACTGCATCATCGAGGCAGGCGCCTGGTCGGTGGTAACGGACAACGACGAGCTGCTCGCCGCCGCAAAACTACCCAAAGGGCAATACATCAAGGGGTCCACAAGGCATGGAGGGGCAAAAGTGCATGCAGATCATTTTCACGTGGATCTCATGCAACGGGACGCTCGCGCGAAGCAGATCGTCGCGGACCTGTATGATCGCGCGGAGAAGGGAAACATGGGGGGAAGCCTGTCCCTGTTTACCTGACCTCCGGGCACGGCCCAACCACACCAAGGAATCGGACCGGGATCGGAGCGCAGACGTCATGCGACGCAAATGGATCATGCCGATCGCCGCGTGGGCCTGCCTGACCCAGCTGGAGCCGTTGATCGGTCAGGCCCCCGAGGTCTGGTCTGGAAGCGGCATACCATCGACGCATCCTCGCTTGGTGCAGATGGTGTTCGTGCGGCCGACGTGAACGCAGACGGCATAGCCGACCTTGTGACAAGCTTGGGAGCAAGGCGGACTCACCCGAGCCTCTTTGACATCCCGCCCGAACTCTGGTGCGCCGGTGTGGAAGGCCATCACGGTTGGCCGTTATGGACGTGAGAGCGAACGGAGAACCGACATCCTGTTCTCGGACGGCTCTCAGTGGATGTTCGCTATGCCGATGAACGTCGACCAGAGATGGGGTCAGGACCTCGTCATTGGAGGCAAGAGTGATGCAGCCACTATAGGGTGGCTCGAATCGCCGGCCCACCCAAAGGCGGTCAACCAGGCCTCGGCGTAGTGTGGTACGAGAATCCGACACGTCAGCCCAGACCTGGCCATTGATGCGCAGTCGGACTTGAGCGACCGGGAACATCGATAACTGAGCACCCAAACACCATTTCGCTTGACCCCGCCCCGACGCGGGCTGCATCTTGATTCCCGGGCAGGTCCTGGCAGTCCGTGACGCAATTCCGGGACTCCCCGAAGGCGATAGCCGGAAAGCCGGTCACGGCGCAGGTGGAAATGGGGGATTTGACCCGGAACATATCCAGCAATGCCGAAGCGGGTGGCCTCGAGGGCCTACACGAAGAGAGGGGGGATCGAACTACTGGAGGGTGCGGACTCCGACACCAGCCAATGGCAAGCCGTCTCAGAGCCGCCCAATCAGCTATTCAGGAACCCAGGGCGGATTCGCGAGGAGGTGAGGATCGCCATGGAGCCGCTCGGAACGGGGGGATGAGAGGGGGCTACAGTCCCGTCGAGCACCGGCCCTGCACTTTGGCTCTACCTGGCGGCTCCGCGCGCGACCGATAGGGATGCTCTGTAACCGATCACCCCGACCGTTCAACCAACAGATACAGGAAGAACAGTATGACTTCGTTACCGTCACTCCTGTCTCTGGCGCACGTAGTTGGACTGGCGTTGGGGGTCGGTTGCGCGACTGCAAAACTGACGTTGCTACTCAGGTGTAAGACCGATCATTCGTTCCTGCCGGTCTATATCGCGGCTGCCAAGCCCGTCACGCGACTGATCGTACTGGGTCTGGCTCTGCTAACGCTGTCGGGTGTCGGCTGGCTCCTGCTTGGGTACCCGTTCACGCCGCTTCTCGTCGTGAAACTCGCCCTCGTCGGAGCGATATGGGTACTGGGTCCGATCATCGACAATGTCGTCGAGCCGAAGTTCCAGATGCTGGCCCCCAGGCCCGGAGAGTCGGCTTCACCCGCGTTCATCCGGATTCAGCGACGTTATCTGCTGCTGGAGGTAACCGCGACGGGACTGTTCTATGTTATTGTCGTGATGTGGATGCTGGTCTAGTCTCGAAAGCATCCGTTTGCGGGTCGGGCGGTACTGCCCGTTGTGTCGCAGGGCACTGAGGGACGCGGCTCCTTCGGGGGCCGCACCAGCGTCATGGCCCCCAAGGTGTGGATGCCCCGGAAGCAGCATAGACGCTCGACGACGCCTCGGTAGGAAGGAGAGAAGGCGATCTCGGCGATCTGCTCACCCAGATCGTCTCGGCGGCTGATCTTGTAGTCCAACAAGGCCAGGTACTCACCGAAGACCGCTCGATCCTCCGGAGCCAGCTTCTGGCCATGAGTCAAGCTCTCCAGCCAACGGCGATGCTCGCGGTGCCAGGCACTGGCCTCCCGGAAGACGAAGCCTCGTCGCCGCAGAAACGTCGAGATGTAGTGACGAGAGCGATGGACTTCTTGTGGAAACACTGCCGGCACCGGACCAGATCCCGAACCTGTTCTTCACCGGCGTAGGGATGCGAATGGTCACGAGCTCTCCGGCTCGATACAAACGAGCCAGCGCTGGATCCTCGTGGCTCGTCTAGCGTGGAGGATTCCATCGCGCGGAGGGCGACGAAGCCGTGCTGACCCCTCGCACTGATGCGATGCCCCCGAACTCAGTCCGTGACGGTCGGCGGCCTGCTATCGCCCCTCCTTCCTGGCGATCCGCCCGTTGACACGAACCCACGTCACAGTACCACTCTCGTCACGAATGAACTCGACGGCCATGCCCGTGAACGCTCCGGGGCCGGTCGAGTAGGTCATGTCGGGTGCCCAGAAGATGAGCCCGTACCGGCTTTCGCCGGACCCGACCACGAGCCGCCCGTCTTCGGCCCGAACGGCTACCTCCCCGACCGGCGGACGACGATACAGGCCCACATATTCGCCGAGCGCGGGCTGCAAGGGGAGCGGTTGGGCGTGCTTCGTCATCCGCTCGTTCCCGCCACGGTTGCCGCCGGTCCGCTGCCCAGGGGCGAGCGCCAGTCCCTCGTACGTGTTGAGGATCGCGGCCGCGACATCCTCGTTCAGCCTCCAGCCGTCCCGGTGGTTCGTAAGGATCGCGAAGCAGAGATCGCGTTCGGGCAGGAGCTGCACGTGCAGGCAGTGGCCGCCGAGCGTTCCCCCATGCTGCGCCGCGAGCACCCCGCCGACGGTCCGCAGGTGCCATCCGAGCCCCATCTCGTCCGTCGAGCTGTTCTTCGTGATGCGGGGCGTCCGCATCGCCTCGAGCGAGGCCCGGCTGAGGAGGCGCTCACCTGTGGAGGTGGTCCCGTCGCCGAGGTGGAACACGGCGTAGCGAACGAGGTTCTCGACGCTCATCGCGCATCCGCCGGCCGCGACGTTGGCGGGAAGCTGGAAGTCGTGACTCACGACCGTGACCCCTTCCCGCTCCCGGTGGGGTGCAGCGAAGCGGTAGGTCATCGCCTCTCCCGTCCGCGAGAAGGCTCGGTCGAGACCGAGGGGATCGAAGACCAGGTCGTCCAGCGCCTCGTTGATCGAGGTCTCGGTCACGGCCTCGATCACACGTCCCGCGACGCCCCAGCCCGCATTGTTGTAGCTCCAAACCTCACCGGGTCGGGCGAGCTGCGGCAGGTCACGCAGCGTCCCGATGAAATTCTCGAGCGTCGCGGGACCCCGGTCGGGCGTGGCCAGCTGGCCCTCCCAGCCGGGTGTGTGCGTGAGGAGGTGCCAGACGCGCACGTCCCGCGTCGCGGCGGCATCGGCGACACGAAAATCGGGGACGTACTCGAGCACGGGCGCCTCCACGTCGACCCGTCCCTGGTCGTGGAGCCGCATCATCGCGGTGCCCACGACTGTCTTCGAGATCGAGGCGATCGGGAAGACCGTGTCGGGCGTGATCGGCTGCGGATTGTCGAGATTGGTGATCCCGAATCCACGGAGCCGGGGGGCGCCGTTCTTGGAGAGACCGAATGCGACGCCCGTCGTCCGGTACTCGGTCATCTTCGTCTCGATCAGCCGGCTGATCTCCTCGAAGCGGGCATCTGCCTGTGGCGTGACGGCCTGAACGTCGGCGGTCATGCCAAGCCCGCTCCGCTTCAGCGCCGGCAGGCCCAGACCCAACGCGCCCGCGCCACCCACTCCAAGGAAGTGCCGTCTGTTCATGTTACTCTCCCGAAGCAGCGACATGGAGAAGGACGCCGGTAGAATACGTGATCGTTCGGTCGGACGCATTTCTCGTGAGCCGACTTCTCGGCCACGACGGCATTGACGTGACGCCTCTGCCGACTGACCGTTTGCCATCATGAACCTCGACCCGATTGTGTCCACCGGCCTGACCCGGCTGCTGGCCGCCCCACGCCCGGACCTGCGCGAAGCCTGCTCCGGCCTCATCCTCCACCCCGCCTCGGTCACCCCGGACCTGACGCTGGCCTCCGAGGCTTTGCTATCCGCCGGATTCAACCTGCGCGCCCTCTTCGGACCTCAGCACGGCGCCATGGGCGAGAAGCAGGACAACATGGTCAAGTCAGAGCATGCGGTGGACCCCAGGTCCGGCTTGCTCGTCCACTCCCTGTACAGCGAGGTGCGTAAGCCCACCCCCGAGATGCTGGAGGGTCTGGACGTTGTGTTCTTCGATCTCCAGGACGTGGGGGTCCGGGTCTACACCTTCGTGTGGACGATGGCCCTGGCCATGGAGGCCTGTGCGGAGGCGGGTGTCCGGTTCGTGGTCCTCGACCGACCCAATCCGGTGGGTGGGAACCGCGTCGAAGGTCCGTTGCTGCGGCCGGGTTTCGAGTCGTTTGTGGGCCTGTACCCGATCCCTCTCCGCCACGGGCTCACCTCGGGCGAACTGGCCCGGTTCCTGAACGCGGAGCACGGGATCGGGTGCGATCTCAGCGTGATCCCCTGTGAGGGATGGACGCGCGGGCTTTGGTGGGACGAGACGGGACTCCCCTACGTGATGCCCAGCCCTAACCTGCCCACCCTGGACTCCTGCACGGTCTATCCGGGGATGGTGCTGATTGAGGGCACGAACCTGTCGGAAGGGCGTGGGACGACCCGGCCATTCGAGCTGTTCGGGGCACCGTACCTTGATCCCCACGACCTCGTTGAGTCTCTGGCCGCGAGGGCGCTCCCCGGGGTCCGATTCCGGCCGACCCACTTCGAGCCCACCTTCCAGAAGCACTCCGGCGTTCTCTGCGGGGGAGCCCAGATCCACGTGACGGACCGTGAGGCCTTCCGGCCTGTCGAGACCACGGTCGCCACCCTCGGCGCCGTGGCCGACCTGGCGCCTGCCGACTTCGCCTGGCGTCCGCCGCCGTACGAGTACGAAGAGGAGAAGATGCCCATCGACATCCTCTGGGGGAGCGACGGTCTGCGGAGAGGGATCGATAGTGGGGAGGAGGTCGGGACGATCCTGATGACCTCGGAGCAGGAGATCAGGGAGTTCCGAGCACGAGTGGATCCCTACCTGCTGTACCGGTAACGGTCCTTCCGCTGAGCCGGACCCCACGCGGCTGGTGCCCGCTTTGCTGATCGCCCGTGGTATCCCCTTTCCCCAACCTGGTGTCCGTGGATCCTCCTCACGAGGCTGTCTCCGCAGTGGCTCAGCTCTCTCGCCACCGTTCCTGACGAACCCGTCAATCGCCGGCGAGCTTGGCTTCTCACCCGAGAGAGAGCCGCAGCCGGTATCAGACCACCGGTTCAGACTCTCCGCGGCGATACAGCCAGCATCGCGTTCGCTGATCGGCGTGAAAGAACCGGACTCCCAGCCCGAGACCCCGAGTCGACGTCCAGCTTTGGCGTGTGAGATGTGGGGGCAGCGTGCAGCTGAGGAAGCTCGCCTTGGTGCGGTACTGCCCGTTGTGTCGGGCGGCGCTGAGGGACTGGGAAGCGGAGCCAGCTAGGGCAGGTGTGACGCCGTAGCGCCAGCGCTGCCTGCAACCTAGTCCCAACAACCCCCTGCTGGACTCCCGTCACCCAGCCGCTGGATTAGTGGATTCAGCGGCCCTCCGGCCTTGTCTACGCCCTGAGGTGAGGGCACACCATTCAGCAACGATGTAGGAATCGCGCGTGGACTGAAGGCGTCAACCGGCCAATGACAATCCGACGTTTCAGACCTTCGGCCAAAAGGACCTCAGGCAACCTCAAGGAGACCCGGATGTCACTCACGATCCAAACCATCAATACACCGAGCACACCGGTCCAGCCCGTTTCCCCGAGAGAACTACAGCGCCTATTGGCGAGGCGAGGCGGATCGAGCCACCCGGGGCTCGTCGGCCTGACTGTGCCGAGTATCACCACGGATCAGACCGGCCTGGCTTACGAGCAGACTCGGCTGGCACCGAAACAGAGAGGTTGCCCCTCATGAGCACCCGCGCAGTACCCGCTGAGTGGTTCCCATACGTTTCCTGTCTCCTCGCCATGGCTCTCGCTGTCGGAGGGAGCGGCCACGTCACTGCCCAGGAGAGTGATAGCCTGAGCGTCGGTTCCCGGGTCAGAGTAGCCGGTCCGACGTTCGATACCTTCGTCGGCGAGGTTCACAGTCTGTCGGCCGACAGCCTCGCCGTTCGCCCGTGCCTGGTCAGCCGAATCGCCCTAGCTGCCTCCCAGACCCTTCAGCCTCTCCGACTCCTCCCTGGCCTCCTCCACCATCCACTCGAACTCGGGGTCGGGATTGGTGAAGGTGACCTCAGTTGCCGGTTCCTTCTGCCCCGTACTTGTCCAGCAGGGCCTGGAAGCGGGGACGTCGCGGAGGGGTTGCAGGCAGGGTTCGAGGACCCTGCCTCCCTAGAACACCCTGTCCCGCTCCCGGTCCATGAGTGTCTGGAAGCGAGGGTCGTCCTGGATGGGCCGGAGCCGGAAGGCGACGCCTCAGCGGGCTCGCCCCGGTCTATCCGCAAAGCCGGGCCCGAAGCTGGCGCGCTCCCGCGGGGCGGTCATAGATTCCCGCAGCACCCATTCGCCCGAGGACGGGCCAAGGCACCACCGATGACGCCGTAGAAGCAGGACTCCCGCAGAATGTCAACCCTGCTGGCGCCTGCGCTCGCCACCAGCCTGGGTGCGCTCGATGCGAACGCCGCCGATTCGCTCACCTTCCGGGGAATGGCACTAGAGTTGGGCGTGTCGTTGCACGGATAGGGAGGATCAGCATGAACACCTTAGCTCGTCGCCACCTGTTCCAGCGCCGCTCCACCGTCCCCTTGCTGGTGCTCACACTGTGTCAGTGCGGCGGGGACACAGGCACGAGACTGACAGAGGAGCAGGATGCCTGCGCCGAGTCAGGCGGCTGCACGATCCGTGGTTCTGTGACGATTGACGGATCTCCAGCGGGCGGTATTGACGTCTCGATCAGTCGCATCTTGAACACCACGCTATACAGTCACCGTCGCCGGCTATCCATCGAACACACGATTCCTCACAACCGGGATCACAGTCGGTGTCGGTGCAGGGAGTACGATAGCGATAGCTGACTTCTCAGGCTGGACTTTTCTGGACCGTGATGCGCAGCAGGCTCTCCTGGAAGACGCTCGCCGCACTCTTGGCGACGTCCTAGGCGTCTTCGTGCACATAAGTGCCCTTGAGGCACGTGAACTCCATCCGGCGAGTTCTACAGGAGAATACGGGATTCCGGCCCCGCTGCAACGGGGGGATTGGAGTGAAAGCCTGGAAGCGTCCAGGGCCTACTGGGCCATGGCTGAGCACGCGCGATCGCTCGCGGATGATGTGGTGGCCACTCTCGAGAGCGTGGATCAAGCCGACTTG
>JBDHKE010000090.1:0-21414 GCA_039586555.1 Gemmatimonadota bacterium
CCATCCCGCACAGCACGTCCGCCACCACCGGGTGCTGTCCCTCGCTCGACAGCAGCGCCAACGCCCGCTCGTAGCTCTCCAACGCCCCCTCCGGATCCCCCGAACGCTCCCGCTGCCGCCCCCGATCCGCTAGCTCCCGGGCTTCCGACAGCCGGAGCCCATGCTCCGCTGCCGCGTTGCGCTCCCGGGCCTGGGGCGGTGCCGTCACGGTGGCTTCCAGGATCATCGCAGGCTCCGTGGCCTCAGACGTCGTGGATGTGGGCATCACGCTCATGTGAGACCCAAGTCCTCACCGGGTCGGCGGCGTGGTGCTGGTGGTGTCGGTGCCCGGCAGAGACGTGGGCAGGTTCATCTCCGGCCTGGAGCCAATGGCGTAGCCCGAATGGGCCGTCTCCAGCACCGGCGCGGGCGCGAACAGCGTCCCGTCGTCCGTGCAGCCTGCCGCCGTCAGCGAGCCCGCGAACAGGACCGCGATCGCAAATTTCAGTGCCTTATTCATCGTTCGTTCCTTCGGGTTCGAGGTTCGGGTTCTCTCGTTCATCTCTCTTCACCGCTTCCTGACCGTGGGACGTCCGGGGCGCTCCTACTCCTCGCCCGCGACCGCGTAGCCCGAGAAATGGTCGGTCTGGAAGCTGAAGATGTTCTTGAACACCGTGCCAGGGACGACCTCCTCGATGACCACGCCACCCTCCGGGGTGGTGGTCCAGTACAGGGCGCTGAAGTCCTGCTTATCCCCGGGCGCCTGGGTCATCATCAGGTCGACCGCGACGTGGATGTCGTTGGCGAACTGAAGGCCATGAGGAGCGAACTCCATGTTCACTTCCTCCCCGGCCAGCGCCGTCACGCTGATGAGCGTGGGCGCGCCCAGGGCCTTGGGCGGAATCGTGACGACGACCCCGACCTCGGCGAGCTCGATCACGCAGCGCTTGGTATCGCAAAGCTCGGTGACCTCCACGTCAGCGCCGAGCGGCGTCCTCCACAGCAGCACGGTCAGCGGCGTCGTGGCCCCGCTGTCACCCCAGTCCGCGCCCGCCAGGTAGGCATGGCTGGCTGTCGGGGCCAGCAAGGCGTCGCCCGTGGGCTCCACCGGGTCGTGTGCCTGGTCACAGGCTGTGGCCAGTACCGCGAGTCCGATGATGCCGTAGAGCGATCGTCTGAGTGCGGTGATCATCTGTCTGCTCCGATGCGTCTCAAGTATCGTGCTTTCGTCTCTCGCGGCCTTCGGACCCGCCTCCGCTCGCCGTCCCCGCCCTCGGGCCCCAAGACCAGGATCTATCACTGAAGACCGTTGGATCTGGGGGGTCGCCAAACCGCGACCCGTGCAGCGTACGGGTGCCACGTCGCGCACCCTTACTCCTCACCCGCGATGGCGTAGCCCGAGAAGTGCTCGGTCTCGAAGACCAGCCAGCCGCCGTTCCAGTCCTTCTCGTAGTAGACGGGGAAGGTCTCTTCCGGCACCACTCCGCCCTGACTGCCGTCGCCCGTGTAGTAGACGCCCAGGTAATCGGGCAGAAGGGCCCTGCTGCCATCCCAGGTGATCCTCACAGTGGGGGGATCCTGGGTCATGGACTTGTCCACGTAGATCTTCACCGGCTTGGTGAAGCTCATACCGTGGGGCGCGAACTCCCAGGCCACGTAGTCCCCCGCCAGCGCGGTGAGGGTGATCTGTACATCCTCGCCCCACAGCTCCTCGCTGAGGGCATCGGACGGGATGTAGACCTTGATCCCGGCCTTCGGGAGGCTGAGCCATCCGCCATCCTCCACTTCGATCTCGCCCGTGACGCTCACATCCATCTTCAGCGGCTCCACGCGATAGAGGATGTCCATCCCCGGCGCGGGCGCGTAGGCGAAGAAGGGAGTCTGGACCTGAGGTCCGTCGTCGAAGGGTTCTGCGGGTCCCGGCTGGTCGGCGCAGGCGCTCATCACCAGCGAGCCTGCCGCCAGGGCCACCAGGGCCAACCTCGGCTTCCTGAACATTGTCTTCTCTCCAGCGGTCTTGACGTGAACGTGGTGCTGCTGGAGGGGGGCTGTGGCAATCGGCGTGCCCAGGAGCGACGAGCGAAATCGTAAGTCATCTTAGAGAAGTGACTTACGTGGACATCAGGCCCTGAATCCGACGGGGTGGGTGGCAAGAATCGTTACAGAAAGCGAGGCACCGCAGCAACAGAATGTTTGCACGCACGCAATGCTGTCACGTCCCGTTCCAATCCGTGGGGTTGCCCCGAACCGGGGCTTGGGGAATCGTTCTTGCTGCGCGAAGCCCTGACCAGGGGGTGACCGGGGGGAAGGGAACGGGGACGCGGAGTGAAGGAGCAGACCTGCGCCGGAGACTTCCCATCGGAGAGAGGGATTCTGCGAAGGATCACGATCGCTCCAACAGACTGAGGAGCAGGCGTACCATGGTGAGACGATTCGGCGTCCGGTTGGTCGCGGCGGCCCTGCTGGCCGCCGGGTGCGATTCTCAGGATGCGGGCGGTCCGGCCGTGACGGAAGGCGACTACTGCGATGCGGCTCTCGCTCGCGTGGACTCCTTCATGGCCTCACTGCCCGCACCCGCCGGCGAGCGGCGGGGCGGGACCGCCGTGGTGGCCACGATCTCCGAGATGGCGGACGGGATGAACTCGCTGGTCTCCTCGGACTACTTCGCCAACCAGCACCAGGTCTTCGTCAACCTGATGACCCTAATCCGCATGGATGCAGAGCTCCGGCTAGTTCCCTATCTGGCCCGCTCCTGGGAGGTTTCAGAGGACGTCTCGCAGCTCGTCTTTCACCTGCGAGATGACATCTACTGGCATGATGGGGTGAAGACCACGGCATACGACGTCGCGTTCACGTATCTCCGGGCGACGGATCCGGAGACGGCCTTTCCCAACGCGTCCTTCTGGACGCATTACGTGAGAGGGACCGATGGAGTGGAGGTAGTGGACTCCTTCACCGTGCGGGTAGCTCTGCGTCCCCACGCCGAGTATCTGGACCCGTGGGTGAATCTAGCTGTCCTGCCCGCGCACCTCCTGGAGGATGTCCCCGCAGCCGAGCTGCGGCAGCACCCCTTCGGGACGCGCTGTCCGGTGGGCAACGGACCGTTCCGGTTCGTCGAGCACCGCCAGGACGAGAGCTGGATGTTTGAGGCCAACCCCGGATTCCCCACCGATCTCGGCGGACCCCCGAACCTGGACCGATACGTGTACAGGGTGGTCCCGGAGCAGACGACGCTTCTCACCGAGCTGCTCACGGAGGGAGTCGATGTCTACGTTGGCCCGCCCCCCGATCAAGCTCTCGCGATCATGGATTCGGACGTGGCCCGGCTCATCCACTTTCCCTTCCGAGCCTACACCTTCGTGGGGTGGAACTCGCGTCGGCCCCAGCTGGCGGACGCCCGAGTGCGCCGCGCCATCACGATGGCCACCAACCGCCAGCAGATTCTCGAGGCGCTGGTGGGCGGCTACGGAAGGATTGCCAACGCGGGCGTTCCTCCGTTCCACTGGGCGTATGACCCGTCCACGGAGCAGGCGTTGGCGTATGATCCGGCGGGAGCACGAGCGCTACTCGGCGAAGCCGGATGGGTGGACCGGGACGGGGACGGGGTGCGTGAGAACGCGGAGGGCGTGGAGCTGCGGATCGGCATCAAGTACAATCAGGGGAACCAGCAGAGGCAGGACATCGCCGAAATCATGCAGGCGCAGCTCCAGGAGGTGGGCATCGAGGTGGTGCCCCAGGTGGTGGAGTTCGCCACGCTCCTCAGCCAGATCAACACGCCTTCGGTGCGGGATTTCGATGGGGTCGTGATGGCATGGGTGACCGGGTTCACGGTGGACGACACCGACTTCTTCCACTCCTCGAACATCGACGAGCCGCTGGGCTGGTCGGGCATGCAGGATCCCCGCCTGGACCATCTGCTGGACACCATGAGCGTGATCCCCACCCGTGAGGAGGCGCTCCCCTTCTGGCGGGAATTCCAGGCTCGGGTGATCGACCTCCAGCCGTTCACCTACTTCTTCTTCCGGGAGCGGCTCGAGGGGATCAGCAGGCGTCTGCAGGGCGTGACCATGGATATGAGGGGAGAATGGGCGAACATCACGGACTGGTGGATTCCGGCCGACCAGAGGAAGTACACCACCGGGAACCGCTGAGCCTCCCGGCCGAGCCCTGTTCGAGTCCGGGTTCAGCTGGGCCGACCGTGCGTTCCGCGACGTAGATCAGGTCTCCAAGGGGAGAGTCGTCGCCGTTTGCCGAGTTGGCGGCGACGTGCATGACGACCGGGCTCGCCGATGTTGGCGCCCGCCACTCGAAGCTCCAGCTCGCCACGCCGCCGGGTCCCACGACCGATCCGCTCCCGGAGTGCGAGAGGTAGTGGACCCCGGAGCTCTCCTCGACGACGAGAGCGATGCGGGGGGAAATGGGGCCGAGGTGTCCCGCCTGCTGGCCTTCGTCCAACCCTCCCAAGAAGCGAATCGCGGTCTGGAAGCCGGCGCGCGCCATGTCCCCGCTCTCCAGCGCTACGGTGAGGACGTAGGCGGCACCCGGCTCGTAAGGGTCCGGGAGGCCCTCGATGCGCAGGACCCCTCCCGGCTCGTTCAGCGGGAAATCGGCGTGGCAGTCGCGGCAGGTGGGCTCCCCGAACCCCCCGGTGTGGGCGGTCGGCGGGCCGTCGACGTGAATCAGGATCGACGCGGATGGGCCCAGCGGGGAAGGCCCCTGGGTTCGCTCGCTATCGAGCACGGCGGCCGGGTTCCAGCCCGTCGCCGGCCGCGGCCGGAGAAGGAGGAGGGCGCTCAATACCACCAGGCAGGGGATCCCGAGGACGATGCTTTGACGACCTCGGAGGCGTCTGCGCCAGTTCACACCTCGGCTCCAGCTTACGACACCGGCCGCCGACCCTTCGGTGTGATCGACGCCCGACCGATGGTGTTGGCGTCGGTGCCAAACCAGATGGAGTTCGTGTCCGGGTGGAAGAACATGTGTCGGATCGTTCCCCCTCCGCTTCCCACCTCGGTCACGCCGAAGTACTCCTCGGTCTCGGGATCGAACCCGACGAAGCGATTCGGCTGGATTCCGGTCTCGACGAACCAGATCCGGTCCTCACCGTCGATGGCCATGCCGTACGGGCGGGACTCGGCTCCACCCGGGCTCGCCCACTCCTCGACCTCCCCGGAACCAGGGTCCAGCCGGCCCAGCATGCCCCGCTGGTAGTCGACGTACCAGATGCGGTCGTCGGAGGAGACCACGAGGCGGCGGGGGCGTGAACCCTCTGGAAGTTCGAACGTCTTCAGCTCCATGGACGATGGGTCCACGGTGGCGATGAGGTTCGTGTTGAACAGGGCGATCCAGGGCCGGTCTCTGGAATCGATAGTGATCCCGTAGGGCCGGCTGCTGCGGCTTCGGCCTCCCTCCACTTCAGGAGCCTGGACCAGCTCCACCATTCCCGTCTCCTTGAAGAACTTGCCGACGAAGTTGCCCCCCTGGATGGTGAACCACATGTCGCCCTGCCCGTCGAACACGAGCGTGTGCGGATCACGCGCCCGTTCGTCCGGCATCATGAACTTCTCGATCGCACCGGTCTCGGGATCCAGCTTACCGATGTGGCGCACGAGGTTGCCCGCGTACCACACGGTTCCGCCCTCGTCCACGATCAGATTGTGGGGGCCCGTCCCGTCGTCCAGATCGTAACGCTCGAACTCGCCGGTCGCCGGATCCAGGAACGCGGCGTAGTGAGAGCGCTGACCCACGAACCACACCCTCCCGTCAGGTCCCACGTACGGGTCCCTGGGCCGGCTCTGCTCCCAGGGGACCTCCCACTCGTCGATCTGCACGTGCTCGGAGGCCACGGTCTCCTGGGCGGCCGCATCGGCTGGAAGCAGAACGAGGACGGCGCCAGCCAGGAGTAGCGTCGTGGGAAATCGCATCGTTCTCTCCTGATCAGGGATGGTAGCGAGATCCGGGATGAACCCCCCACGGGCCGATAAGGTTCGGTGCGCCGAACCGAGGTCAGCTGTCGCTGAAAGGAGCCGCCTCCTTGACGCCGGCCAGATGCTCCACCACCTGGTAGTCCTGTCGGTATGCCTCCAGCGGCTCTCCCACCAGCTCGATGCGATCCTCTCCCGCATTTCCCAGGAAGGCGTCGGCCTCCCGAAGGTAGCCAATCCGCTCGGGAAGAATGCTCATGAGGCGAGCGCAGGTTGCATCCACGGCCACCGCATCCGGGCCCATGACCACGATCCCGCTGGCCTTGGGCTCTCCCTGGATGGGGCCGTCACCTTCCATGCCCACGATGCCGTCCACGATGTTGAAGCGCGGAACCTGGAGGGTGGCGTTGATCTCCACGATGCTGTTGTCGATGCCGGCCCAGTGCAGTGGGTTCTTGGGCCAGCCGTACACGGTGCCCGGCATGATCCCGAACAGGTTCTTCATCGAGAGGGTCACCGCGGCCCAGTGGTGGGTCTTGAGCTTCGGCATGGACACCAGCAGATCCGCCGCCAGCACCGTTTCGGGAAGGTAGAGGCGTCCCAGGGATGTGAAGCGGCTTCGAGTCGCCACGCCCCTGGCAGCGTCGATGTTGAGGTCGACGTATGAGGCTCCGGTGTCGGCGAGGACTTCCCGCAGTCCCGACGCTTCGAGGAGGTACTCGGTGTCGCGCCGGTGCCCGGGACCTTCGGCCACGGTCACGCGCTGGGCCCCGAGCTCGCGGAAAGCCTCCACCGCGGCACCCACGAGCAGCGGATGGGTGTTCACCACCCCTCTGGGATCGAACTCCACCAGATTGGGCTTCAACACGACTCGACGACCCCGCAGGTCCAGACCGAAGAGACCGAGCCCTCTCCGGATCGTTTCCGAGAGCGGTGCCTGGTAGCTGGACGCGGGCAGCACGGCCACCGGGGAGGTCGGGCGCTTGGCAAAGGCTTCCGGATCCCATCGAGGCCCTTGGTGCTCGCCCCGGCACCCCGGCAAGTGAGCCGCCGTGAGGGCGAGACCCGCGGAGGCCTTCAGGAAGCGGCGGCGGTCAACCATTCCGGGTCACCTGGAAGGGCCGCACCGACTCGGCAAGAGCGAGGGAGACGAAAGCCCGGACGCGCGTCTCGTCCGGGAAGTCCTCCTCGCCGACGCGGACCGCCAGCTCCGCTCGGAGCTGGGACACGTCGAGGTCATACAACTGCAGAGAGAGTACCGAGAGAGAGAGGGAAAGCATCGACCGGTTCTCCTCCAGCATCCTCTCGAGGGCCGCGATGCCCCGGATCGTTTCCTCGCGGCGTCCCAGGTCCTGGAGAGCCATGAGCGCCCAGGCCGTGGTGTCGGGGTAAGGCCAGAGCTCCTTGCCCAGAACCTCCGGAGCGCCGTGATTCCAGCCGCCCTGGGTGCAGGAGCCATGGAGGATCATTCCCTCGCCCTTGCGAATCCGCTCCTGCATCCGGCCCGGACTCCCCGCGTCGCGGACCGATTTCAGCGCGAGGAGCGCGTACGCCGTCGGCTCGATCCAGTGGAAGGAGCCGGAGACCCACGGCCAGCCCGACAGGTCCGGGTCGAGCTCCCGGGCGGTGAGGGTCCTTCTCTCTTGCGGTAGGAGTCGCTGGACGATCCGCACTCGCCAGCTCGGCCCCCGACTCTCCTCCCGGAGGAGCCACCGGGATCCCTTCGACACGGCTTCCACGCCACTGGCCCGGCCCTTGAGCGCCAGGAGGGCGAGGCCCGTCATCCAGCCAGGCTCCGGCACCTCGTCCGAAACGGGCCAGCCACCGTCCTGCTTCTGTCGAGCGATGAGCCACCGCACTCCGCTATCTGCGGCTCCCCGGACCTCGCCCGATGCCGTGGACGGGTCCTGGCCCGCCAGAGGATCCAGGGCCAGGACGGCCAGCGCGGTGGCCTCGGTAGTGCTCGGCAGGTCAGGGCGCGAGCCCCAGCCCCCGTCCGGGTTCTGGGTGGACTCGATTTGGGTCGTGATTTCCTCGGTCATCATGAGCGTCGAGCGGGGCGAGGGGCCGTGGCCCTCAGACACCTACCGGTGTTCAGCAAGGTCGGTGCCCCGGCCGAAGAGAGCCCGGACGGAACCGGTGCCTGCACGGGCTCGACATCCTGGACGGAGCGGATGCCCTCATGGAATGGACGCCCCCTCGCCCGATCAGGCCGCGGAGGGATTGGCCGAACCCAAGGCCTCCCGGACGATGGCTCCGGCCTCCTCCTGAATCTGCCTGAGATGGTCGAGCCCCCGGAAGCTCTCCGCGTAGATCTTGTAGACGTCCTCGGTGCCCGAGGGTCGGGCGGCGAACCATCCGCTCTCGGCCACCACCTTCAACCCCCCTATGGCTTCCCCATTTCCCGGGGCGCGTGTGAGCTTGGCCAGGATACGTTCGCCCGCCAGCTCGCCCGCCCTCACGAGGTCGGGAGAGAGGCTCTTCAGGGCTTCCTTCTCCCGTGGACCTGCAGGGGCTTCCGTGCGCTCGTACACCGGGCTTCCGAAGAGACGCTGGAGTTCCTGATAGTGCTCTCCCGGATCCCGACCGGTCCGTGCGGTCAGCTCGGCGGCCAGGAGGTCCAGGATGATTCCATCCTTGTCGGTGGTCCACACCGTACCATCCCGTCGCAGGAACGATGCTCCGGCGCTCTCCTCGCCCGCAAAGGCGTAGCTGCCATCCAGGAGACCGTCTACGAACCACTTGAAGCCCACCGGGACCTCGGAGATTCTCCGGCCCGCGTCCGCAGCCACGCGGTCGATCATGGAGCTCGAGACAAGCGTTTTCCCCACCTGGACCGTCTCACTCCACTCCGGCCGGTGGCGAAAGAGGTATCGTATGGCCACCGCCAGGTAGTGGTTGGGGTTCAGCAGCCCGACGCTGGGGGCGACGATACCATGTCGGTCGGAATCCGGATCGTTGCCGAAAGCGATGTCGAATCGATCCTTGAGGTCGATGAGCCCCGCCATGGCGTACGGGGAGGAGCAGTCCATGCGGATCTTCCCGTCCCGATCGACCCGCATGAAGGAAAACGTCGGGTCTATCCGGGGATTGACCACCTCCAGGTTCAGATGGTATGCGTCCGCGATCGGCTCCCAGAAGCTGGTCCCCGAGCCTCCCATGGGGTCCACGCCGATCCGGATGCCGGCTCCCGCGATCACGTCCATGTCCACCACGGAGCCGAGATCCCGCACATAAGGGCCGACGTAATCGTACCGGTGGGTCGTGTCGGCCCTCAGTGCTCGGGCGAAGGGAATGCGACGCGCGTCCCGAAGCCCCTGCTGAAGGATTTCGTTGGAGCGGTCCTGAATGACCCGAGTGGTCTTCGTGCCGGCCGGCCCACCCGTGGGAGGGTTGTACTTGAACCCCCCGTCCTCGGGCGGGTTGTGGGAAGGGGTGATCACGACTCCGTCCGCCTTCCCGGAGGTGCGCTCGCGGTTGTAGGTCAGGATGGCGTGGGAGATCACCGGCGTGGGCGTGTATCCCAGACCCTGCTGGACCAGGACGGTCACGCCGTTGCCCGCCAGGACCTCGAGAGCCGTAGCCAGGGCCGGCTCCGAAAGCGCGTGCGTGTCCATGCCGAGGAACAGGGGCCCCTGGATTCCCTGCGAGGATCGATACTCCACAATGGCCTGGGAGATCGCCAGGATATGCTCTTCGTTGAAAGAGCTCCTGAAGGAGCTCCCGCGGTGGCCCGAGGTCCCGAAGGAAACGTTCCGCACGGGGGCGCTGCTGTCCTTTCCCTCGGTGTAGTAGGCGGAGACGAGGCGGGGGATGTTCGGGACCAGGGAAGGGGGGACGGGCTTTCCAGCCAGCTCGTGCACGGCCATTGGGCCAAGGCCTCCGGTGCGGACGGGCTTCCAAGGGTGACGGGGCCTAACATGCTCCCCGCCCGTGCGCCGCGGCAAGCTCACTCGGATCCCTGGGAGGCCCGGGGGGTTGCAGGGGGACGATGCGGGAGCCTCGCGGCACTCCTCGGGAAAGCGCTTCCAAGCGTGGAATCGCTTCCCGGGGTGGCCTGATTTCTGCAGCCCTCCAACATCCGGAAGAGCACGCCGCAACCGGGGCAGAGGTATCCGATTCACCAGACTGGAGGACGAGAGGCGGTCAGTGGCAGACCACGACGATAGGCTGCACGAGGACGTGTGGCGCAGGAGTCTGTCCGAGTCCGTGGCTCGCGAGCTGCGGCGCTCCCAGGAGCGCTTTCGCGCCGCGGCGGCGGCTGCGGCTTCCTCCGAGGCCGCCCTCTTTCCTCCCCTGGGTGAAGAAGCGATCTCTAGGGAGATTCCGCCTGTGCCGGTGGATCGGGGTCCCGGGGACGATGCGCTGCCCCCGGGGGTGGCTCAGACCCCCGCGGATCGGATTGCGCCTCCCACAGCCGGTCCGGATGGGCACCACGACCTCTCTCGCCCCGAGTACTTCCTGAATCGCGAGCTGACCTGGCTCAACTTCAACTTCCGTGTTCTTCGCGAGGCCGAGGACGAGCGGACGCCGCTCCTGGAGCGGGTGAAGTTCCTCGCCATCGTGAGCAACAACGTCGACGAGTTCTTCATGAAGCGCATCGGCGGGCTCAAGCAGCAGGTCGGTGCGGGCGTGCAGGACCGGACCGTCGACGGTCGAACCGCCTTCGACCAGATCGAGGAGGCGTACACACTGGTGGCCGACCTGGAGGCACGCAAGCGAGCGGTCTACGTGTCTCTAATGAGTCGGCTGGAGCGGGAGGGGATCCGGCTCGCGACCTTCGAGGCGGTGGGGGAGGACGACCAGGCCTATCTCCGGGACCATTACCTGACGAACATATTTCCCCTGGTCACGCCCCAGGGAACGGACCCGGCCCACCCGTTTCCGTTCGTCTCCAACCTCTCTCTCAATTTTCTGGTCAGCCTGAGGTATCCCGGGGACCCGGAGCTGTCACTGGCGCGGGTCAAGGTGCCCATCGGAGCGGGTGTTCCCCGACTGCTTCATCTTCCCGGGAAGGACACGTTCGTGACGCTCGAAAGCGTCATGGCCCACAACCTGGACCTGCTCTTTCCGGGCATGGAAATCGTCCGGTGCGAGCTGTTCCGGGTCACCCGAAACGCCAACACCGAGAAGAACGAAGAGCACGCGGACGACCTGCTCGCCCTCATCGAGACGGAGCTGCGGGAGCGGCGGTTCGCTCCGGTGGTGCGCCTCGAGGTCGGCACGGGAGCCTCGGACTACCTGCGCGGGTTCCTGGCAGCCGAGCTGGGCCTGGACGAGGAGAGCGACGTCTTCGAGGAGGACGGGTTCATGGGGATGGGCGATCTAATGGCGCTCGCCTGCCTGGAGCGTCCCGATCTCCACGACTCGCCCCACCACCCCGTGGACGCTCCCGAGCTGAGCACGGACCGGAGCATCTTTCACACCATTCGGGACGTGGGGACGATCCTGCTTCATCATCCCTATCAGTCGTATACCACGTCCGTGGAGCGCTTCCTGGCCGAGGCCGCTGTGGATCCCAAGGTCCGGGCCATCAAGATGACCCTGTATCGCACCTCTGAGGAGTCCAAGGCCGTCGAATACCTTATCGACGCGGCGCAGAACGGCAAGCAGGTGGCGGTGGTGGTGGAGCTCAAGGCTCGCTTCGACGAGGCAGCGAACATCCGGTGGGCGAACCGATTGGAGGAGGCCGGTGTTCACGTGACGTACGGGGTCGTGGGCCTGAAGACCCACTGCAAGGTGATCCTGGTCGTCCGGCAGGACTACAACGGTCTTCGTCGGTACGCTCACTTCGGAACGGGGAACTACCACGCGGAGACCGCCCGCCTCTACGCGGATCTCGGCGTGCTCACCAGTGACGACGCCCTGGGTGGGGACTTCACCGAGCTGTTCAACTACCTCAGCACCGGATTCCGCCCAAGGCGAGACTACCGGAAGATTCTTGCGGCTCCAAAGGTCCTGAAGCCGGCTCTGCTGGAGAGGATCGAACGGGAGATCCAGAAGCACAGCCGGGAGTCACCCGGGTTGATCCAGTTGAAGCTGAACGCCCTGGAGGACGCCGAGATCACCGAGGCTCTCTACCGCGCCTCGCAAGCGGGCGTGAAGGTGGACCTGGTCATTCGGGACACCTGCCGGCTGCGACCGGGGATTCCCGGTCTGTCGGAGAACGTGCGCGTCATCAGCATCGTCGGGCGGTTCCTCGAGCACGCCCGCATCTACTACTTCCGGAATGGCGGCGACGAGGAGTACTTCATCGGATCCGCGGACTGCATGAAGCGAAACCTGAATAGCCGGGTCGAGATTCTGGTTCCCATCGAGGACCCCGAGCTACAGAACGAGCTGCGCTTCTTCCTGGACATGCAGATCTTCGACCCACGCTCGGCGTGGCTGATGATGGCCGACGGGAGCTACCTGCAGAGAACCCCCGAGCCGGGAAAGGACGAGAAGAGCTCCCAGCAGGTCTTCATCGAGTGGGCGGAGCGGCGCCTCAGGGAAGCGACCCGACTGCGCCGCCGCAAGCCGCAGAGTCTCAGGCGCAGGAATCTCTAGTCGGCCGGTCCGGCACAGGTCACGCAGCTCCGGCCAATGGTCCACGCAGGGCGCAGCTCCTCGCCTCCTCCGCTGGACTCGCGGCCACCGCCACGAGGGGACCCGCGGGCTCGACGGATCAGGTCGCCTCCACGCGCACCGGACAGACCTTGAGCTCGGCCGTGTCGGTGACGGGGTCGTATCCTCCACCCGTCAGGACGTTGACCGGGACATCGTCGTAGCTGAACGACGCGAACACGGTCCCCCTGGGAGATCTGCGGTTGGCCTCCACCTTGACCATGACGCAGCCCCGGGAGCTGGACATCTTCGCCCACCCTCCGTCCTGAAGGCCCCACGCCTCCACATCGTCGGGGTGGACCTCCAGCCGCTCCTCCGGGGCCAGGTAGTCCATCCCCGCCGCACGGCCGGTCTGCGTTCGCGTGTGGTAGGTGGCCAGACGCCGACCCGTGGTCAGCCAGACCGGGAATTCGCCGGACAGGGTTTCCGCCGGGTCCCGGTACCGGATCAGCTTGAAGATGCCTCGCCCGTTGGCGAACTCGTCCTTGTGAAGGACTGCAGTGCCGGGGTGGCCCCTGTACGGTACGGGCCACTGGTACTCGCCATGCTCGATCAGATCCCAATCCAGGCCGTGGTAGAGGGGCGAGAGCTCGCAGAACTCGTTGAAGACCTCGCTGGCGTGTTCGTAGTCGAATCCCGGAACTCCCATGCGCTTGGCGATCTGCGCGATGATCCACCAGTCCGGCTTCGCCTCGCCCTGAGGCGGCACCGCTGCCCGGAGTCTCTGGGGGCGCCGCTCGGTGTTGGTCTGCACTCCCTCGGTCTCGGCCCAGGCGGCGGCGGGCAGAACCACGTGCGCCATCTCGGCCGTCTCGGTGAGGAAGATGTCGATGACCACCAGGTGATCCAGCCGCCGGAGCGCCTCTTCTGCGTGGTGACGGTCCGCGTCCGACACGACCATGTTCTCGCCATCGATGAGCATGGCCCGGATGAGGTCTCCGGCGTGCTCCAGAGCTCGGGGCTTGGTGAGGCCCTTCTCCAGGTCCACCCTTCGCCCCCAGGCCTTCTCGAACTTGGCCTGGTGCGCCGGGTCCTCCACCGACTGGAACCCGGGGTAGTTGTTGGGCAACGCGCCGGTATCACCCGCACCCTGGACGTTGTTCTGGCCCCGCATGGGGTTCACGCCCGTCCCCTCCCTCCCGACGTTGCCGGTCATCAGGGCCAGATTCGACAGGCTCTGCACGTTGTCCACGCCACAGATGTGCTCCGTGACGCCCAGCGTGTAGTAGATGGCGCCGCGCTCCGCGCCCCCGTACCAGATCCCGGCCTTCTCGATATCCTCGGCCGGCACTCCCGTGATCCCGGAGGCCCATTCGGGCGTGAACTCCTTGACGTGCTCCAGGAATGCCTCCGCCTCCACGGTCCGCTCGGCGATGAAGGACTCGTCCACGAGCCCCTCCCGGGCGATCACGTGAGCCATGGCCAGCAGGAGGGCCGCGTCCGAGCCCACACGGAGGGGCAGATAGAGATGAGCCAGATCCGCCATGCCGATGCGCCGCGGGTCCGCCACGATAAGCTTCGCTCCCCGGGCGATGGCCTTCTTGACACGAGTGGCCGCTACGGGGTGGGTCTCGGTCATGTTGGTCCCGATGCAGAAGAAGACATCGGGTTTCTCCATGTCCGCCAGCGGGTTCGACATGGCCCCGCGCCCGATGGTTGCCGCCAGACCGGCGACTGTGGGAGCGTGTCAGGCACGGCTACAGTTGTCGATATTATTGGTCCCCCATGCGGCCCGTATGAGCTTCTGTACGGAGTAGGCGGCCTCATGAGGCGCCCGCCCGGAAGCCACCCCGTAGACGCTGTGGCGCCCGTACTTCTCCACCGCCTCCATGAATCCGCGGGCCGCTTGGTCCAGCGCTTCGTCCCACGTGGCCCGGTGCAGCTCGCCGTCGTCACCCCGCACCAGCGGGTGCGTGAGACGGTCCGGGTGCTGTACGAAGTCGAAGGCGAACTGACCCTTGACGCACAGAGCGCCCTCGTTGGCCGGACCGTCCATGGCCGGTAGAATCCCAACAATCGCATTTCCCCGGGTCATGACGTCCACGGAGCAGCCCACCCCGCAGTAGGGACAGATCGTGCGGGTGAGCTCGGTCTCTCCGGGCACGTCCTTGTTCGCCAGCGCCTTGAGATCGGCCAGCGCCCCGGTGGGGCAGGTCTGAACACACTGGCCGCAGAACGTGCAAGTGCCTTCCTTCAGGAATCCGTCGAACTCCACCGTGATCTGGGTGCCGAACCCTCTGCCCCGGACGGAGATCGCGTAATCTCCTTCCTGCTCGGCGCACACCCGAACGCAGCGGTAGCAGGAGATGCAATTCTCGTAGTCCCGCAGGATGAAGGGATTCGGATCGTCGGGGCGGCTGGTGCCGGATTTCCTGCCCTGGAAGCGTCCCGATCGCGCCTCGTACCGGTCCGCAAGCTGCCCCATCTCCTGCGACGCGTAGCCGCTCAGCTGATCCACCTCGATCTCACGGTTCTCGGAGACCACCATCTCCATGAGGGTGCGACGGAGGATCTCCAGCCGGGCCGTGCGGGTCTTCACCACCATGTCCGAAGCGGCCTTCGTGGTGCAGGAAGCCACCGGGTTGTTGGCTCCTTCCAGCTCCACGACACACAGGCGACAGCCACCGAAGGGCTCCAGGCGCGGGTCGTAGCACAGGGATGGGATATCCTTCCCGTTGCGCTCCGCCACCTCGTAGAGCGACTCCCCGCGTGTGAAGGCAACCTTCTCACCATCCAGGATCAGGGTCTGCCGCGAGTCGTCCTTGTTGCTCATCGTATTCGTGCCTCAGGTCGTGCGTCCTGCAGTTCTCGCTGCCATACCCAGGCCGCAGGCACTGACCTCCTTCATGGCCTGCCCGATGTCGGAGACCTCGTCGGTCCAGGCCGACAGCTCTTTCGGCCCGGCCACTCCGCCCAAGCGCTCGCTCAGGCGCTGGGTTCCGATTCGGCAGGGAAAGCACTTCCCGCACGATTCGTGCGCGAAGAACTCCATGGCTTCGCGGGCCACTTCGATCATGTCCCGGCTGTCGTCGAAGACCATGACGCCCCCGGCCCCCAGAAACGACCTCTTGCTCCGGATGGCCGGCTCGTCCAGCGTCACGGAGAGATCGTCACCCGCCAGGAACCCACCCGAAAGCCCGGCCATGGTGACGGCCTGAATCTGCCGGCTATCGTGGGGCCCTCCCGCCCAGTCATGGAGGAGGGTCTCCAGCGGAAGACCCATCGGAACCTCGTAGTTTCCGGGCCGGCGGATGTCACCCGAGAGGCTGATGACCTTGGTTCCCGCGTGGTCATGCATCCCGAGCCCCCGGTACCACTCGGCGCCGTTCGCCAGGATGTGGGGCACGGAGGCCAGGGTCTCCACGTTGTTGACCACCGTGGGGAGGTCTTCGTAGCCGTGGGTGACCGGGTACGGCGGGCGGTTCCGCGGGAAGGGGTGCCTGCCTTCCAGGGAGTTGAGCAGCGACGTCTCCTCCCCGCAGATGTACGCGCCGGCGCCCCGCCGTAGGTACAACTGGAACTCGAATCCCGTGCCCAGGATCCCTCGGCCCAGGAAGCCCGCCTCCTCGGCCTCGGCGATGGCCCTCTCCAGGATCCTCTCGGTTTCCGGATATTCGTATCTCAGGTAGATGAACCCCCGGGTCGCCCCGGTGGCGTACGCCGCGGCGATCATTCCCTCCAGCACCGCGTGGGGGTCGTGGTCCATGAGAGCCCGGTCCTTGAAGCAGCCTGGCTCGCCCTCGTCGGCGTTGCAGACGATGGTCCTGGGCTCGCCGGGGGCGTCGGCCACCGCCTGCCACTTGCGTCCTGTCGGGAATCCGGCACCGCCCCGACCGGCGAGACCGCTCTCCTGGACGGCGCGGATCACCTCGCTGGGCTTCATCTCCCGCACCGCCCGGGTCAGACCTTCGTAGCCTCCGGTGGCCCGGTATCCATCGAGTGTGCCCCGTACCCTCTCCCTGATGTGACGGAACACGCACTCCTCGACACCCTCGGGAGCGGGTGGCGGGAGAGGGCTGCCCCGAGGCTCGAGCTGGTAGGGGCTCGTGCCGGTGACGGTCTGGTGACCACGGAGAACCGGTACCGGATCGTCGCAGCGTCCCGCGCAGGGCATCGCGGACGCCCCCTCGTGAGCCAGCGCCGCCAGGATGGTTCTGGAGCCCCTCGTTCGACATACGGGGCCGTCGCACACCCTGGGCGCTTCCAGGCCTCCGGGCTCTCGGGAGAAGTGATGATAGAAAGTGATCGTCCCGTAGAGGTCCGCCAGCGGGATGCGGAGGGCCTTGGCAACGACCCGAATGGACTCGTCGGCGAGGTGTCCGTCGCGGTCGTGAAAGGCGTGAAGGATCGGAAGCAAGGGCGCCGGCTCGTCCTTCCACCGGGCCAGGATCTCGTGGTTCGTCGGGTTGGCCATTGGCACCTCGCGGGCCCTGGCGGAGCGGGGCAGATAGGAGTGTGCGCAACTCGAAAACACAAGACCACGAGCGGGGGCGGTCTGTCAAGGGAAATCGCTCCCAGACCCTCTTTCGGCGGGCACCGGAGAGACGCGATCTTGGCACCGGCGCGCGAGTCCAGGAGCGAGGCTTGTGTGACTTCTCCACCACGCCGAGACCCGAGCAGGAAGGAGCAACGGCATATGAGCGAGCGTCCTGATCACCAGCGAGTCCCTCGTCTTCCCCGCGCGGCGATCCACCGACTGGTGCGAAAGGTCCGCAAGCGCCCCGGGACGCCGCCGGGAACGCTTATCTACACCGGACCGCCCAGGGTCGAGCCTGCCACCGTGCACTTCATGCGGTACTCGAAGGATCGGGTCGAGGAGGGGAGGATGGAGGGCGACACCACAGACCTGCTGTCCCCGGACAGTGTCCTGTGGGTGAACGTCGATGGTCTTCACGACGTGGGCCTGATCCAGCGCCTGGGAGGGGAGTTCAGCCTGCATCCTCTCATTCTGGAGGACGTGGTCAGTGTGGGTCAGCGGGCCAAGTCGGAAGAGCACGAAGAACGCCTTTTCGTCGTGATCCAGATGCTCACCACGGACTTCGACCATGGGAAGGTCACGAGCGAACAGGTGGCCCTGGTTCTCGGGGAGGGATTCGTGCTCTCGTTCCAGGAGCGGGCCGGTGACGTCTTCGAGCCCGTCCGGGACCGAATCCGCTCGGAGGGATCGAGAATCCGGGCGCGGGATGCGGATTACCTGGCCTACGCGCTGGTGGACGCGGTCGTGGACCACTACTTCAGCGTCCTGGAGGAGCTTGGAGGGCAAGTGGAGCGGCTCGATCTCGAGGTGATGGAGGATCCGAGCCAGGCCACGATGCGGGCGATCCACGAGCTCAAGCAGGAGATGCTGGTCATCCGGCGGGCGGTGTGGCCGGTCAGAGAGCTCGTGAACGGGATGATCCGCAGCGAGTCGGCGTTGATCCGGGACTCGACGAAGACCTTCCTGAGGGACGTCTACGATCACGCGGTGCAGATCATCGACACCGCCGAGACCCTGCGAGACGTGGTCTCGGGACTCATGGATCTCTATCTGTCGTCGGTGAGCAACCGCATGAACGAGGTCATGAAGGTCCTGACCATCATGGCCAGCATCTTCATCCCTCTGTCGTTCCTGGCCGGGGTGTACGGTATGAACTTCGACTTCATGCCCGAGCTCCATTTCCGCTGGGGCTACCCGTTGCTTGTCGCTGTCATGGCGGGCACGGCGGGCAGTCTCCTCGCCCTCTTCCGGAGGAGGGGCTGGCTCTAGTGTGCGACGGCACAGGCAAGGGGCTTCGCTTCGGGAAGCTCGCGCCAGGTGGCGCTCAGGGAGAGTGACGTCGAGGAGAATGACGTCGAACAGGGTGCGAGGACTGCGCTTCCTCGAGGGAACCGAGGCGCGGAATCCCAGTACCTTCCTTGACCTTTTCTTCAGCGTTCCGAGTTTACCATCATGATCGTTCCTCGCAGGCGCACGTCCCGGGTCCGGGTCACCCGCTTCCGGGACGGGAAGCGCACCGTCCGTGACGACCTGGTCACCATCGAAGAACCCCTGGAGATCCGGGTGGTCCACTCCCGCGCCGGCCGCCTGCAGGAGCGTAGCATCTCGGTGACCATGCGCACCCCGGGAGACGATTTCGAGCTCGCCGCGGGGTTCCTCTTCACGGAAGGTCTGCTGACGGAACCCGGTGAGATTCGGGACATCAGGTACTGCACGGGAGAGGAGGAGCAGGAGTACAACCTCCTCCAGGTTCGATTGACCCACGGCTCCCCCTTCGACCCGGACTTGCTGGAGAGGAACTTCTACATGACCTCGAGCTGTGGCGTGTGCGGGAAGGCTTCCCTGGACGCCGTCGAGGTCCGGGGCTGCAGCGGGATTCCGGACGGGACGCTGGAGGTGTCGGGGTCGGTCCTCACCGCCCTTCCGGACGCGCTGCGAGCCTCCCAGCCCGTATTTGACAAGACGGGTGGAATTCACGCCGCCGCCCTGTTCGACGCCCACGGCACCCTGGACCTGCTGCGGGAGGACGTGGGTCGGCACAACGCCGTGGACAAGGTCATCGGCAACCGCTTCCTGGAGGGCAGGATTCCCCTGTCCGATCGGCTGCTGACCGTGAGCGGAAGGACCTCCTTCGAGATCATGCAGAAGGCCGTTATGGCCGGGATTCCCATGGTGGTCGCCGTTGGCGCGCCATCCACTCTTGCCATAGAGCTGGCGCTCAGGTTCAACATGACGCTAATGGGCTTCACGCGGGCCGGAGGGTTCAATGTCTACGCCGGCCCTCAACGAGTCCTTGACGAGTGACTCCCCGACCTCCGCTCCGGGAAGGGGCGCAGACCTCGGGCTCGGAGCCGGATTCGGGCGGAGGAGCGAACAGCGGCCACAGGCGCGCTCTCCTGGGGGTGGTGCTGTCTGGAGGCGAGAGCCGGCGCTTCGGCAGAGACAAGGCGCTGGCGCCGTTGGCGGGCATCCCTTTGGCCCGGCGGGCGGCATCGGTCTTGGAGAGGGCCGGACTTCCGATGATCGTCGTCGGCCGGGTCCCGGGAGGGGAGCTGGATGGCATGGTGGTGCTTCCGGACCATCGACCGGGGTTCGGGCCACTGGGTGGCCTCGAGACGGCCCTTCGCGAGGCGAGGGCCCAGGGCCGACCCGGCGTCTTCGTCCTCGGATGTGACATGCCCCTCGTTCCGCCGGCTCTGGTGACTCTGCTCGTGAGCCGCTTCGACGGGCGGAGACCCGTGGTGCCCGCGTCGTCGGGCCCTCGGGGCTTCGAGCCCCTGTGTGCCTGTTACCCCGTGTCCCTGATGGATGCCGCCCGCTCTCTTCTCGATGCCGGGGGTGGGGCGGCGGCGGACCTTTTGCCGAGATCCGGAGCCGATGTGGTGCCGGTGAGCGTCTGGGCCCAGGTAGCGGAGCCGACGACCTGCTTCCTCAACATCAACACGCCGGAAGAGCGTCAACGGGCCGAGGATCTTCTGGCCTCGGCCAAGCGACGCGGCGCCTCCGAGGACGGGAGACCATGACCGAAGGCGGTTCAACGCCCCCGATCGTCTGCGTCGTGGGAATGAAGAAGTCCGGAAAGACGACGGTGGCCGTGGCGCTGGTGTCCGAGCTGATCCGGCGGGGTCGCAGGGTCATGACGGTGAAGCACGGTCACGGGTTCGAGCTGGACACGCCAGGAACCGACTCCTGGAGGCATCGTCACGACGGGGGCGCTCATCGCGTGGTAATGGCGGGGCCCGCCGACTTCGCGGTGGTGGGGGGGTGGGAGGGGGGAGGAGAGTTGGGGGTGGAGGAGCTCGCTCAGCGATATCTCGGGGACGCCGAGTTGGTGGTGGCGGAGGGATACAAGACGTCCCCTTTCCCGAAGATTGACGTCTATCGCTCGGCCGCCCATCCGGATCCCCTCTACCGTCCCGACGCCCCCGACGCGTCCTCCTTCATCGCGGTGGTCACCGACAGGGAGGATTTCGAGGCTCCGGTTCCCCTGTTCTCCCTGGACGACCCGGATCTGGCGGCCAAGCTCGCGGACCTGGTCGCGGCCACCTTTCTTCTGTAAGCGGCGGGGGACATCTTGAGCACCTACCGCCGGACCGGCGGGGAAGTGCGGCTGCCGTGGGCGCTGCGGGAGAAGGGCGGAGACACCGGCGCGGCGCGGAACCGCGACAATCGAAGCCAGGATGCAGGGAGAAGTCCATGGAGGCCTACGAGAAGCTCGGCCAGTTCTACCTCGGTGCGCCCTACGATCTGAAGAACAAGAAGCGTGACGAGAGCTGGGTCCTCTACGATTCCAAGGACCTCACCACCCACGCGTTCTGCGTCGGCATGACCGGAAGCGGGAAGACGGGCCTCTGCATCTCCCTCCTGGAGGAGGCCGCCATCGACGGAATCCCTTCCATCGTGATCGACCCCAAGGGCGACATGGGGAACCTCCTGCTCGCCTTTCCCGAGCTTCGGGCCGAGGACTTCCAGCCCTGGGTGAGCCCGGACGAAGCCCGGCGCGCCGGGCTCGACATGGAGGACTACGCGCGCCAGCAGGCCGAGCTCTGGACCCGGGGTCTGGCCGAGTGGGAGCAGGGGCCCGAGCGGATCCGGCGTCTCCGGGAGTCGGCCGATTTCACCATCTACACGCCGGGGAGCGAGGCGGGGCTCCCCATCTCGGTGGTGTCGTCGTTCGCTTCGCCGCCTGACGGGGTGCGGCAGGACCCCGAGCTCTACCGGGATCGCATCACGTCCACGACGACGAGCCTCCTGGGTCTGCTGCGCATCAAGGCCGATCCTCTGCAGAGCCGCGAGCACGTGCTGCTCGCCAACATCCTGGAGGCGGCGTGGAATCAAGGGCAGGACCTGGATCTGCCCGGGCTCATCCAGGCCATCCAGAACCCTCCCCTGACACGGGTGGGAGTCTTCGAGGTGGACGCGTTCTAC
>JBDHKE010000210.1:0-4408 GCA_039586555.1 Gemmatimonadota bacterium
GCCGCAGGCGGCCGTAGCCGGGAACCCAGCCTGTTATCTGACGGCGCACCCCTTCTGCCATTCTCACCACGCAAGATGGGCGTAGACCGTGCGGATCTCCTGCAGCAGCTCCTCGTCCGAAAGATCGGTTCTCGGGCCCCGTTTCTGACGCACAGGAACCTTTCCTTCGTCCAGGCGCTCCCGTGCCCAGTAGACCGTGGAGCGAGCGATGCGGAAGACCTCACAGATCAGGGTCAAGGGGTAGCGCCGGCCAGTGGACGGACTCACTCGCCCCGCCGCTTCAAGAGCTTCCTCAGCTCTTCCCCGAAGCCCCTTTTTTCCAGCAGCTCCGTGGCCAGCTCCAGTCGCATGGTCAGCTCACCCAGCTTCGCGCGGGTCCGGTCCAGCTCCCGCTCCGTCGGGTCCCGCCTCCGGCTCTTGAGCCCTTGCTGGCACTCTCCAGGAACACCCGTCGCCAGGCCTGGAGCTCCGGCGGGGGAACCTGGATCTCCCGGCTGACCTCCAGGAGGTCCTCCCCTCGCAGAAGCCGCAGGACTACCTCCGTTTTCCGTTGGACACTCCAGCGCTCAGGCGGCTCGGCCTTGGCCTTCTCCTTGGCGGCATCGAACATCGAATCCCCTCTCTCCCTGGACCCCAGGAATCATCTCCAATCTACTGTCCAAGGAAATCGGGGGCTCTATAACCAGGCACTAACGCCAGATACGCCCCCACCGGATCCCGAATCGCGGCATAAACGTACTCCCCATCCTTCCCTTCCACCGCCTTGATGACGATTCCCCCGTCCTCCTGAACGCGACGGATGCTTTCGGCCAGGTCGCCCACGGGCAGGTAGATCATCCAGACAGGTGGCAAACCCATGTTCCCGCCTCGCGCATGGCACACTCCCGCCGCAGCGTTTCCGTCTTCGCCCAGCATGGCGTAATCGGCGTAGCGCTCACCCTCGTCCTCCATCTCGACATTCTCAACCGACCACCCAACGACCCGCCGATAGAAGTCCCGGGTTGCGGAGGCATCCGAGACTGTCAGGTCGACCCAAGCAATGCGCCCAACAGGCTCCGCCGCATCGGCCGTTGCGGCACCCTGGCTTGGCGGGGGCGCCTCCGCAGAAGCCATTGGGATGGTCCCGAACGCGGCACCATTTGGATCGAGGAGCACAGCCCATTGGCTGCTTCCATCGTCCTGTTTGGCATGCATCAGTACCCTCCCACCCAGATCGACCGCACGCTTCACGCTGGCCGCCACATCTGCGACCAGGATGTGCGGCATCCACTGGAGCGGAAGGTGAGCATATTCCTCGGTGAGCGCGCCCAAACCAATGATGGGAATGCCCAGGTTGTTCATCAGGTCTTCCTCGCGCCAGAGCGGATTCTCACCCGTGCTGAGCACACGGGAGTAGAATCGCACCTCTCGCTCGTGTTCTGGAACGGCGATGTCAGCGCTAAGGATGACACCAACACTTGGGACGAACGGATCCCTCATGGTCTTTTCCTCGATCTACAAGTGGGCGGCGAGACGCGCATTTGCAGAGTAACAAGCTCCCTTGGGCGGGCAACCCTCCTCCTTTGGGCCCTGAATAGGTCGGGTTTTGCCCTTGCGCCCGGCGGATTCACCTTCTCGATCCTTCGGCAGGATCGGGCACGTCGCTCCATCCCACATCCAACTTGCTGTTGCGGATGACGTCCAAGCCACTGGCGAACCCGGCATCGGCCGCGTTGGGCGGAGGGCCGAAGGCCCGGAGCCGCCAGTGGACCTGTTAGACGATGACCGCGTTCCAACAGCTCGCGCCAGTCCCACCGCGCTCCCTGGCCGATCGCTCTATGGCACCTCGAGCGTCGCGAGCGCCCGCCGAAGTTCGACGGCGACGGGCTCGAGCTCCTCTGCGTCCAGAAGTGGGAAGTCCGCTTGCCGGAAGAGCCGCATCGGCCCCCCGGCGTCGTACCGCGGGACGACATGCACGTGGTAGTGCGCCACGTGTTGGCCGCTGGCGACTCCATTGTTCTGGAACACGTTGATTCCTGTCGGATCAAACGCAGCATCGAGGGCGCGGCTCACCTTGCGGACGAGCTGGGCCACACCGGAAACGTCCTCCGCGGACGTGTCCAAGATCGTCTCAACGTGTCGATTCGGAACTACCAGGAGTGCGCCCCGCTCGTACTGGGTCGGGTTCACGAAGGCGCTCGCGACTTCGCCACGCGTTACGAACGCACAGGGGCGTTCTCCGTTCAGGTACTCACAGAACGGACACGACCCATCAGAGTCGACGTGGAGAGTCATCGCGCATGGAGTCTAGGATATCCCTGTCGCCCGCGGTTTTCGTCTAACGTTCTGATGGCTCGCGACGCGCGCACGCCTAGAGGTTCGAGCACAACTGGATATCTAGTGCGCGTGTGCCGAAGGCCAAGCGGCCGTAGGCCGCGCAGCGCGAGCCATGTGTTATCCGAGGTGCCCCACCTGCCCGGTCGGCACGTGTAGGCCCGAGTCCGTTCGCTCGACGTTGGGACTGTTCGTTGGCGACTCGGGTCCAAGGTCTGGCCGGGTCGCTCGTCCTTCCGCGCGGACGCGTTGTAGCCCTCGATCGACGTGTTGATGCTGTAGACGCCAGTGCCGGCGGTCACGAACAGAGTCCTGGAGTAGTCGCCCGTTCCAAACGCGGCATTGGTAGGCAGCGCCGGCGTTCGAAGAAAGGCCAATTCCTCTCCCTCCGGTGAGTAGACGTACACGCCAGGATCCGCTGCCGGCCTGGTCGCGTAGAGATTCCCCTGGACGTCAATCGCCATGCCGTCAGGTCCGGCGTCCGGCCTGAAGTCGATGAAGATTCTCCTCCCTGAAACCGTCCCGTCTTCCCCGAGGTCATACGCGAGGAGCACGTTCAGCCCCGCCCAGGCGGGGCCCTCGACGCTAGCGACATATAGAGTGGTCTGGTCGGGAGACACGAGGATGCCATTGGGACGCCCAGCCTGATCGAGGATACGGGTCACTGAGCCGTCCGGGTCGATACGGTAGACACCCATGACAGGCTGCTCGATCGGTTCGTGGCCGCGGTAGCGGGGATCGGTGAAGTACACACGTCCCTGCTCATCAATTGCCAGGTCATTCGGCGAGTTCAGGCGACGCTCCTCATAGAGTCCGGCGAGAATGACGCTTCGACCCGTGGACAGGTCAGTTCGCACCACGGCACGTCCGCCGAAGTCGGCGCCGAGGGCGGCTACAAGGCGACCCTCCAAGTCAAACAGCAGGCCGTTGGACATTCCACTCGGCGAGCGGAAGATCTCGGCTTGCCCCGAAGCTAGGTTCAAGCGCCAGATGTGCCCGGCCTGCATGCCGGAGCCCGAGGTCCAGGTGATATCGCTGAAATAGAGGAGGCCATCGGGGCCCATGGCGGGCCCTTCCGTGAAGAAGCCCTCCTCGAACAACACCTCGAGTTGGCCGTCGCCGAAGATCCCATGAGGATCTCGCTCAACCGTTTGTGCAGATACCGCGGCGCAGGTAACCGCCAGCGTGATTACCGTGCCCGCAATGCGACACTCCATCATCTAGCGCTCCCTTTGTCCCGGTTCGACTACCACTTCAAGAGAAGTGGGAAGACTGCCCAATCGTGGGCGTGTACCGCAACCGGAGTCACTTCACCTGCCACCCCAGGCCAGCGGTCTCGGGCATCTCGGATAACTCGCTTATGGCTGAATACGACCCCCAGACACCCGGTGCCCTGCCCCGGCTCTGCTCGCCTGTCGCGACCACCGCATTCGCCCACCCTCCCGTCGGGCTCATCCCCGAGCTCACAGCGGCGGCCTCCGGCCCAAGTAGAAGGGCGTTTATAGGTGCCCTTCTCCGGAACGAACACCACGTGGAGGGTCACTCGTCGTTTTCGTTTGGCGTGCCCGTGAGCGCGTGCCCTGGAGCCAGCGGACCGGGTTTCAGTCCCTCCATCACGGAGTTGAATCGGGGATCAAATGCCGCCTTCCGGTTCTCCCAGTATGTGCGGCAGCCTGGCTGCGTGGCGTACGCGGTCAACATCCTCAGATTGGGCTCCCAGATTTCGAGCGGTACGACACCTTCCAAGTGGTGCAGGTAAATGTTCTCGAAGACCTTGTAGAAGCTGTACATGACGTGCAGGAACCTCGCCCTGTCTTCTTCGCCCAGGCCCTCGAAGTCTCTGGCGCCATCCTGAAAGACCCACCCGAGCCTCGGGTCGCCCATGCAAACGAGATTCCACTCCTGAAGGGATTTGAATACCGAATCCCTCGTCGTGGTTTGAAGGGCCTTCGTGCCAGCGCGGAGCTGGATAGAAACGTAGATCAATGAAACCACCACGGCGACCGCTGCCACGACTTCCCCGATGGCCCCAAATGCATCCCAGTTCATCTTTCCTCCAGATCAAACAGCTCCTCGACCAGCGGACCCCGGCCTA
>JBDHKE010000387.1:0-2198 GCA_039586555.1 Gemmatimonadota bacterium
AAAAAAGGGAATGTTGAGCCGGAACTCCTGGGTCCACCCCGTCCCCAGGTTGTCGGAGGACACGTAGTCCACCTCGGCGTAGTCGTCCACCCCGTCGAAGTAGGTACAGGAGGCGTGGAGGGCGGTGTGGTGGCGCTTGGCGTAGCCCCACCGTCGAGTGATCCCGTACTCGGTGAGAAGGAAGTTCTCCAGGATACTCGCGGGGACCGACCGCCGACGGACATCTACGATGAACCGCTTGTCTCGAATCGTGACGAGCCCGGCCGGGGGCTTCTCTCCGTCCCAGATCGCTACCGTCGGCATTCTACGAACTCACGGGCCAGTAGTTGTACCCCGCCAGGACCGGGAAGTCCGGGTCGAGGCCGAAATACTCCCACGTCAAGCCGTTGTCCTGGAGGTACCCCGGGTGGTCCGCGTGGGGGTGGTCCTCCGATTCCATGTCCTCCAGCTGCACCTTGTAGGCCCGGAGGTGCGCCAGGGCGTCGCTCTGGATGTTCTCGCCCCCCTTCATGTCGAAGAGGAGCCGGGCCGCCAGAAGGTCGTTGACCACCCCCTCCCACCGGGTCGGGATGGGGCTCTCATCGTTGTCGTTGTAGAGGCCCAGGAAGGACGCGTAGTAGAGGTAGGCGTAGAGTGCCGCCCGCTCCGGGGGCGGGTAGAACTCGACCATCCGCGTCCCCTGCCCGCCAATCTCGTACTTGAGCGTCGTCCCCGTCGCTCCCCGGAACTTCTGGGCAAGCGTCAGGGCATTGGCCCCCGTCACCACGGCCACCCCGTTGATGTAGGACAGGGCAGGGGTAAAGACCTTGATGGGCCACCCCTCCAGGACGTCCCCGGCGTTGTTCTCCACCAGAACCACGTTGTCGAGGTTCATGTTCGCTCCGGTGGCGGCCGTACTGTCCGCGGTCACGTTGATCGTGCCGTCCGGGTCGGAGATGTCGTGGGACCAGAGGGGATCCCCTGCCCAGTAGTCATCGATCCATCGGTTCGGGTCCCCGCCGCTCCACCCCTGGGAGCCGTAGCGGTACTCGATCTCCGCTCGGCCGATCCGGTAGAGAGGATGGCTCACCCCCTCCATGCGAACGGAGCCGATCAGGATGGACCCCATGTCGTAGGGGAGGGGGTAGCGAGGCTGCCAGATCCGGTAGGAGAGGCTCGCCTCGGTGTCGTAGGGCCACCGCATCCCGAGGGGGAGGTTGAAGGCGCTCGGCGTGAGCACTTCTGCTACCGGGTACCGGAACGTGTCCTCCCCCGTGGACGTCACCTCGAAGATGCCCCGCTCGTAGCCCTTGTGGATCACGTTGTCGCTCAGGCTGACCGTCCGGGAGCCCTTGGTGAGCGTCGCCGTGGTGGTATCGTCGATCACGGGCCAGGTCGTTCCCCCGCCCGTCCGGTACATGAAGTCCCACTTCCGGATGCCGAGGATCTGGCGGACGGCCGCCACCGCCTCCCGCTTCACCCGGGAATGGAGCCGGGCCCCCGTGTCGTTGGCCTCCACGCCCCCCGACGTCCTGACGACGGACTGTCCGTACTCCACGTAGTCGAGCAGACGGCTCATTGAGTCATCCCCTGTTGCTTGGAGACCATGTAGCCCCTACGAACGATCTCCTGGAACTTCGCCGGGTTGCGGAGGAGCTCCTCGGCCACGAACCCCGCCGCCTCGTAGAGCCCTCCCCAGTTCATGCACACACACTGGATCTGGCTAGACCCCGGGTCCCAACTGATCGCCAGCGTCGGGAGCGGAGGGGGCTCCTCCGGGAGCTCCTCCTTCTCGGGCTCCTCGGGAGGAGCCTCCTGGGGTTCCTTCTTCTCGTTCTCGTCCATGCGTCCTCCTAGAACCACATGCTGTTATCGATGGCGATCATCGGCGCGGGCACCGTTACCGCGGCCGCCGCCGTCGTGTTCTTGTTCACGGGCATCGGCACCGCCCAGGGAACCTGGAATCCCTCGTTGACCTGGACGATGGACAGGCTCCAGGGCGAGGGGGCCGGGGTCGGCGCCAGAAACCCATCGGCCATTCACTCCTCCTATGTCGGATCGGACGTGACCACCGGGTCCGCCGCGGCGTCCGCGGTCAGGGCAGACGTCCAGGCCGTCGTTGAATCGTCCTCCTGGAACACCGTAAGCGTCCCGCCCGATGAAGTCCACTTGTTCCGCAAGGCCCGGAGAGCATTCGCCACGCTCCGAGCGTTGAGCCC
>JBDHKE010000387.1:2264-17508 GCA_039586555.1 Gemmatimonadota bacterium
GGAGCTTGTCAGCAATCTCCGCGGCTGCGTCTGCGTTGAGAGCATTGGCGTCCACTGAGCCAGCCGTAAAGGTGGCCGCCGCAATCACGCCAGCCGCCATCGCCCCGGTGTACGAGTCCACCCGTCCGGTCTGGAGCGCGTTCGGAGCCACACTGAGCCACCGCCCCAGATCCACCCGCTCGTTCGCGTCCACCCACGCGGCATCCGTGTTGTCCAGCACGAACCCCAGGGCCGTTAGGGTCCGAGTAACGTAGGTCCATACCTGAACCGCCGTCAGATCCGACGTCCCCCGGCTGGACATGGTTGCGTCCAGATTCGTGTTGCAGAGGCTCCAGATCGTATCGGCGTCCGCCCCCGGGTCCCCGATGGCCTGCCCGAACGTCCCCTGGGTCTGGTGAGACGTCGCATCGATGTCCCAGACCTCCCCGGCGATCTCCTGGGCCGCGCTCTGCGCGAGCACGTCCGAGGAAATCGAATTGGCCGCGAAGTTCGTAACCGCGATCACCGCCGACGCCATCGCCCCCACATAGCAGTCCACCCGGCCCGTCTGGAGCGCGCTCGGAGCGGAGGCGAGCCATTCCTTCACGTCGGCATGAACCATGCCGTCCGCCTCCACCTGGAGGGAGCGCCCCGAGGTGGCGGGGTACGCCAGATCCGACAGGATGCGAGGGGTGACGTTGAACATATGGTTGACCTGTTTCCCGCCGCTGACGGTGAAGGTCACGTAGAGGTAGCCCACGGTGTCGCTGTGAGAGGTGGAGATGGTGTACTTGTACCACCCGTTCTCCTCCTCCGTGATGGTGACGGTCATCGCCCCCCAGGCCCCGCCCTCCTTCTTGATGCGCTTCGTGAAGTCGCCGTCCACCTTGGCGGTAACGGCGTCCCCGTTCGCGTCGTGCAGGAAGAAGGATGTCTCCCTGGAGGTGCTCTGCTTGATGTCGAACATGCGGCTACCCCGCTAGGGTCTACTCGTCGGTCGCGGGTTCCTCGGGCTCCGGTTCCGGCTCGGGGGCCGGGTCGAGCTCCGGGCGGTCCTCCCCGATCTTCTCGGCCAGGACCTTCGCTTCCTCAAGGCGCTGGATCACCCGGTTCCGGATGGTCGGGTCCTCGAGCGTGACCACCGCGTCCAGGGTGGACCGGACCTCGTTCAGCTTGAGAGCAACATCGTTCACGTCCATCTGGAGATTGACTGCCATCTCGCCTCCTAGTTCACTCGGCTAAAGATCCGGCTCATCACGCGCCGGGCTACCTGTCTCAGCTGAGACTTTAGCGTGTTGGCGCTGACCGCTCCGCCCGCAGGCAGATAGGGGGTCAGGAACCCGCCCATCGTGTGCCTGCCCCTGCCTCGGCTCGAATTGGCTCCCATTACGTCCCCACACTAAGCTCGTCCACCGGGTCCGCCGCCGCGTCCGTTGTCACCGTCTGGGACAGCTTGATGGTGAGCCCGTCCGTCCGGTACGTCTCCAGCGTCCCGGCGTTGTCCCTCACCCTGGACACGGCCTTGAGGACCGCCGTGCAGAGCGAGTGGGCCGCCGCCGCCACCTCCACCTGATCCATGTCCCGCTTGAAGAGATCGTCGAAGGCGTCCGCCCCCACCCCGGCGTCGGTGATGACCCCCGCTGCCAGGGCCCCCACATACGCATCCACCCTCCCTGCCTGGAGGGCATTGGGGGCTACACTCAGCCAGCGTCCCACGTCCACCCGGTTGGACGCATCCACCCAGGATGCGTCGGTGTCGGACAGGGTAAATCCGAGGGCGGTCAGGGTTCGCGTTACGGATGTCCAGACATCCGCCGCGGAATGGGAGGATCGGGACGACATTAGGGCATCCAGATTCGTGTTGCACAGACTCCAGATCGTATCGCCGTCCGTAACCTGATCCCCAATGGTGCCGCCGAAGCTCCCGAGGGTCTGGTGCAGAGAGGCGTCCCGGTCCCACACATCCCCCGCGACGACGCCCGCGGCCACGGCTCCAACGTAGGCATCGACCCGCCCGGACTGGAGGGCGTTGGGAACCAAGCCGAGCCACAGGCCCACATCGACGCGGTTGTTCACATCCACCCACCCGGCATCGCTGTTCGTCAGGGCAAACCCCAGGGCCGTCAGGGTTCGGGTGGCGGTAGACCACACTTGATCGGCCGCGGCCTGGGCAAACTCCGAAGAGCCGATGGCGTCGGCGGCAATCTTGGCGTTCGTGATGGCGTCGGCGTTGATGGCCGTGGCCGTGAGCACGTTCGCCGCCATCGCTCCTACGTAGGCGTCTACCCTCCCCGTCTGGAGAGCATTGGGGGCCGAGGCCAGCCACTCCTTGACATCCGCGTGTACCATCCCGTCTGTCTCGACCTGGATGGAGCGGCCTGCCGTGGCGGGGAAGGCGAGGTCGTCCAACTGGCGGGCCACCGTCTGAATGTTGATGGTCAGGTCGCACCACTCCGAGCCCGCCGCGTCCGAGAAGATGACCGTCACGTTGTCCCCGTTCATCTCGGACGTGGAGAGGGAGACCTTCACCCGCTTGGTGAAGTCCGCATCGACGACGGGCAGGGTGGCGAGGTTCGCCGGGGCCGCATCGTCTACGGCCACTTTCACGTCCCCCGCCGCCAGCGTAGGGTTCACCTGTGCGATCTTCGTATTCGCCTGGGACACCAGGCTGACGTAGAACACATAGGCGATGTTTTTCTCCGGGGGAACGTAACTCGGCACTCTAGCCTCCCGAGATCATCATGGGCTCCAGGCCATGCCCCCTGTGGATGTACTTTGTCGCCCGATCCGCCGTTGGCGCAGCCCCGCCGCTATCCCACTCCAGGGCTTGAAGTATCCTGATCCTCGACGTGTCCGCGGCGCAGGCTCCATCGACGGTTTTCCACTGTACGGCGAACGTCTGTAACCCCGTAATGCTGGAGATGGCGTGGGACAGGAATACGCCGTTCACCATGTCGGTAGTGTCCGCCCCGGAAATAACCTCGGCCCCCATCTGCGCGCCGCCCCGAGTGAATCGGAAGGCCGCGTAGGCATCCAGAGTACCGCCAGCGTCGTCAGGGTTCCCGGCAAAGGTCACAATCGTCACGCTGGTGGAACCCTGCGGCGTGAACGCACCGCTCATGTCGGTGATGTCCGCGAACGACGCTGTAGAGGAGGCCGCCGCGGTGCTACTCTGGTTGATTCTGCGGTTCCAGTCGCCTGTCAATTCGATGACCTGGAGCGTCCGCGCGCGCCCCGTGTCCGCCGTCACGCTCCCACTCCGGTTCTTCCAGCGGAGGGAGAACGTATGGCTTGCCGCCGAGAGGCCCGTCCTCACCCACGCGAGCATGATGCCAGAGCACTCATTTGTGGCGTCCGAGTAACTGGTGACTTCCGCTCCCTCTTCGGTCGCGTCTACCCCGATCCGAAAATCGGCAGTCCTGTCCGCCCCGGAGGCCGGGGTCATCGTCCCCAGGACAAGGTGAATCGCCCCGGAGGCCGTCGTGAAGCTACTAGAGAGTCCCGTCACGTCGGCGTAGGACGCCCCCGCCGACGCGGATGCCGTGCTGGACAGATCGAGTTTCAGGTCAGCATCGTCAAGCTCAATGACCTGAAAGGTTCGGGTTCGGGTTGTATCCGTCACTGGTGTAGATGCACGGATCTGCCATTGAAGGGAAAAGGCGCGAGATTGCCCGCTGGTCTCCTTCCAGGCGAACATCATTGACCCAGGACACACATCATCGGTGTGGTCCGAGAACGCCGACATCACGGGGCCAACCCGACTGCCTGCCACCGCGAACTGGAAATCAGCCGTCCTATCGCTCGTCGTGGTGCCTTGCACCATATTGAAGATCAGAAGGTAGACCTTGCCCGTCGTCGTAACAAAGGTGCCGGTCATATCCGTCATGTCGGCCCAGGATGCCGGTGCCGACTGACTGGACGTGGACGACTTATCTACCTTGATCGATGTAGCCACTACTTTTTCCCGTTGCGTTGCGCGACGTGCGCCCCGATCCCCCCCAGGGCCGAGATGACATACCCCACGACGGCGACGATAGGACCGAAAGGGGGTGGTAGGATCGGCCCTATCGTCCCCGCCACCGTCCCTGCGGTTGAGGCTACCGTCGAGACGGTCCCCGCGAGCTCTTGAATCTGGGCGTCCTGGCCGACCACCTTGTCCGTCAGGTACCCCACGCCATCGGCAATCCCGACTATCCCTTGGCCGAGCTCATCTGCCCGTTGCTGCGTCAGGGTACATCCCACCAGGAGGGCCAGGAGCAGGAAGGGCAGGAGGGTCCGGGCCAGGGCGACCTTGTTCGTCCCCTGGCGAATCGTGTGAGCTCCGATGGCCCCGGCCATGTGGGGGCCCCCGATCACCGACCAGATCCCGCCGGTGAGGAGCTCCCCGAGCCCGGCGATGAACTGGCCGAGCATGACCCAGAACGTCCGTTGCAGATACCAGGGAATCGCGCCGTTCGGCTTCGCTGTCGCCATCATCCACCTCTCAACTGCGTGAGAAGAATATAGACCCAGATGGACCCAATGACCGCCCAGGCCGCTCCGATCCACATCTTGATCCAGACGTTGTTGGTGGCAACCTTCTCGATCTTGATCTGGCAGCCCACACAGGTCTCCTTGACGCCCTTGATGTCGCTCTTCTGTTCCTTTACCTCGTCGTGGATCATCTCCAGCTTGTCGAATAGGTAGCCGCGGGCCTCCTTCTGGTCCTGGAGGATCTTGAGCCGCTTGGCCGTCCGCTCTGGATCCATGCCCGGTTCCTCCGTTCTAGGTCCCCAGGGGCCTCGCCGTGGCGCGGTCTCTAGGGTAAGCGATCTGGATGCCTGAAAGCCAGGAGTCCTCGGCCACGTTGCTACCGATTCCTGTGTTCCGCCGCATCTCGATATGGAGCTCATCCCCCCTCTCGGGGCCCTGGGAGGGGTCGAAGTAGTCCGTCCAGTCCGTCCGGTAGAGCTTGTTCGTCGTCGTGACCGCCTTGTCTGCGGCCGCGGTGTAGCTATGCGTCATCGCGATGATGGACTGGCCATCCGTCGCAGACCGGACCCGGATCTCCCATCCCACGTTCCCGGAGGCCACGCCCGCTTGGTAGAAGTAGAACCGGGCCGCGATAGGTCCCCCGCTGTAGGATTCCGGCGAGGGGATCACGGCGTAGCCGTACTGGATCGTCGTCTGGTCGAAGAGGAGGAAGGTCTTTTGAATCCCCCCGAGGTTCTGCTTGGTGTGCCGCTCGTCCTCCCCCACCGGGACGTCGAAGGACCCCCCCATGATGGCGATGGGGCTCTCCACCGGCCGTCCGGCCACCAGGAGCCCCCCGCCGTCGGGGATCTCGAAGTCCGGGTTGGTGTCGTTCACCATCCGGAGATAGAACTGTTCGTGGTCCTGCGTCCCGGGGATGGGGAACTGAACGACGATCTGACGTCGGCCGAAGGGGTCGATCCGGAGGTGGAACACCCCCGGCTCTTCGTCCGGGGGGAGCTCGTCCACGTAGGGCCGGAGCAGCCCCATCAGGGACCGGGTAATCAGCCGGTAGAGCTCCGGGGTGATGGGGCCCGGCCACCGTTCGGACGCGGGCCGCTCCCAGAGGGGTCCGCCCTTGCGGTCGTGGGCCTTTAGCTGGCCGGGACCATGAACGTCGGGGCCACCGGGAAGGTCTCCGTGGGAGTACCCAGGGGCCTCGAACTCATCGCCGTTATCGCGAGGCACACCCTACGTCCTCCAATGGATCTGGACGCCAAGCCCCCCGTTACTGAGATCCGCCCCGATCCCGTGTGAGAACGGGACCGGGGCATCTCCGAAGTCCAGGTAGATCGGCGTCTGGGCCACCGTGCTGGCCGGGACCGCATACGGCCCGAGGAGGACTTCCTCGGTAGCATAGGCCCCGGCCCCGTCCGCGAGGTTCGTGTCGTAGATCGTCACCGTCGCGATGGCCGAGTGCGCCTTCGTGATGGTCACGCCCACGATGTCGCCCCGCTTGTCCACCCCATCGGTACCCAGAAGGTGGGTATCGTCGGTGGTCCCGGTGTGCTCATCGAGAACCTCACATGGCCTACCCATAGCGACCTCCTACTAGGCCGCCGCCGGGTAGACGTCCCCGCCGAAGTAGGCGTAGTCCGCCTCGACGAACGTGGTACTCGGGGTGGCATCCACCGTCCAATTCCACATCCCGGGGCACATGACGGTCGTGGTGGCGACCGCCAGGGGGACCTTGATCTGGGGGACGTTGGGATCGTTGAGGTACCCGCTGGAGTCCGTCTCCCGGTAGCAGGAGACGTAGGCGTTCCCCTCGGCGTCGATCTCGCACCGGGCGATGAACCACGCGTTCGCCACCAGGGTCAGGCCGGGGATCGCCACGGGGGAACCCACGGCCGTCCCGGCGTTGACGCCCACGGCATAGCCGTTGGAGGCATGGCCCACGACGTCGAAGATGAACCCCGCGCAGTTGGCCGCCATCGGGGTCCCGTGGGTGGCGGAGGCCGCCAGCTTCGCCGGAGCCTCGGCCGTCGAGGAGTCATCCGACCACCCGATGAAGAGGTGGCGCTTGAGGATGTCGGTGTTGATCTTGAACTTCCATTCCGTGATCATCCGCTCGCCCTGACTGGAGACCAGCCAGTTACGTTCGTAGACGAGACCGCCGTAGGCCGGGTTCGCGGAGTCGGGATCGAACTGGATGATCCCCCCCTCCTCGTCCGCGACCAGGGCGGCACCATCCCCGGGGGTGGCTGCCTCCGTGGAGATGTGGTTCCAGCACCCCTCCGTGGAGTAGTCGAGCACCTTGCCATCGAAGTGATCGAAGCCGTAGATCGACTTGGTGATCGCCCCGAGGCCCTTGCCCTCCCGGAACAGCTGCGGTACCAGATTCAGAGACATCGTTTCTCCTTCCCGGCGCTTCGCCGGTTCGGGTTATGTCAGGCCGGACTTTCCGGCCCGGTCAGTCTTTACGCCACATCGACGGTGATGTACGAGACGGTGATGACCCATACGCCGTCCCCCGTCGTGTACTCCGTGGCCTCGTTGTTGTTGATGTCGATGCCCTTGTTGTCCTCCCCGGCGTTGAAGTCCGCCGCCTCCCCGAGAAGCGTCGCCAGGAACATATGGGCATCCGCCCCGGCCTCGATGAAGGCGGTACACTCCGCCTCCGTCCCGAGCTCCAGGATCTCGGTACTGCCCGTGTACTCCAGGGCGAGATGGTTCGTCCCCGCCGTCTGCACGTAATCCGTCCCCCCGTGGTCGTGGAAGAGATGGACGTAGAGCGGGATGACCGCATAGCCCGCCCCCGGAGCCGTGACCACGGTGATGGGCGTGGCGTTGAGGGCCTTGATCTGGGCCGAGGTGAGCGTGGTCGTCTGCTGCTCGAGCAGGCCCTTCTCCAGCTTGGCCGCGGTGACGGCCTCATCCGCGATGTCGGCCGTCTGGACCTGCTGGTCGAGCCCGGTGTCGCCGTACCACGTGGTCCCGTCGCAGTAGAGGAAGGCTATGTGCCCGGTGTTCACCGTCACGATGGCACCCGCGGCGTCGTTCTGGATCGCGATCCCCTCGCCGCCCGTGTTGACGACGACGAGGTGGACCCCCTTGCATTGTCCCTCCGGGGGGAGCTTGAGGATCTCGCTCGCCCCAGAGGAATTGGGGTCCACATACAGGATGTTCCCGACGAGGAGGGTGTTGGTCCCGTCGGACTGGCGGACGAGCGTTACGGCCGCATCCCCCATCCCGATGGTCTGGACCCGCCACCCACTCAGGGGGAAGATGGGCAGGGAGTTCTGGTTGCCCCGGATCACGCCCAGGCCATACTTCCACACTTCTCTCAGATGCAGCATAGGGGTTCCTCCCTACCGTGAAACTACAGTGCCGTCCTTGACACCTCACGCATCCCGCCCGTAGGCGGGCTATGCACTCCTACGTGAACGTGTATCCGTCGATCACCGCCTGGGACCGCAGCTGCGGAACGATGGTCTGGACCCCGGAGATGAGGACCGTGACCCGACCCCACTGGAAGATGTGGTCCTGCCACGGCCGCGTCCGCAGCCAGTAGCCCCGCATGGTGACGAACTGGAACTCGGGGACGCACAGCCAGTAGGCCGTGCCGGCCGCGACGTTCCAGTCGGGAATCATCTCGATGTCCTTGAACCCGAGGCAGTAGTAGCCCGTCCGCCCCTTGAGCTTCTCCCCGGTCCCCGGCTTGGTCGGGTACTGGGTGTAGTCCCGGGGGGTCAGGACCCGCTCGTAGTTCTCGAACAACGTCTGCCCGGCACAGATGAACTGGTAGCCCTCCCCGGTGAAGAGAGGCTTCCGGGTCTCCAGGTAGACGTGGGTGAAGTCGTCGTGCCAGTTGGAGAAGAAGTCCCCACGGCTCCCGGCCGCGGGGGTCCCGTTCAGGTCGGCGTTGTAGACGTTCTGCATGTCGGGCTTGCTGGACAGGGGCCAGCCCCCGACGGTCGCGGTGGTCGGGTTGGAGGGCACATGCCCCGCCAGCCCGATCATGTCCCGGTTCTGGTTCCCGGTCCCGTCCGCGGTGACGAGGTGGTTCGCGATCTTGTCCATGTGCTTCTGGATCGCGACCTTCATCGCCCACTTCTGGAGGTTCGTGATCACGACGTCGTTCCCCTCCGAGGAGTTCTCGATGATGTCCTGCTCGGAGATCAGAAGAGGCGTCGCGTAGTAGGCCCACTTCCACTCGGAGTTTCCGGTGTGGTGGCCTCTCTCGAAGATGAAGTCGTCCAGACCCACGATGGAGCGGGTCTGGGACCCGGCGTCCATGTGGACGACGGGCTCGTAGATCCGCTTCGAGGGGGGTCTCGGGGAATGGCCCGGCCCGGCTCCCTTCCGGGCGTCGGAGAGCAGGGTCCGCAGCGCCGCGTCGCCCTCCGGCCGGCCCATGACCGTGTGGAGGAGCGGGCGCGAGTTGAGGATCGCCCACCAGTGCTTCTTGCCGAAGTTCCCGAACTGCGCCATCTGGGCGGGACTCAGCGTCGCCGGATCGAGAATGACTGCCACTTTGCTCCTCCTTGACTGTCGCCGGCCTACTTGTCGTCAGCCAGCGCGATAAAGTCCTCCAGGTCCGCTCCCACGATGTCCGCGGGAAGCGGCATATCACTCGGGTCGAGCTCCACGGCTCCCCCGCCGCCTGCGACGGGAAGCCCCTCGGCCGCCTCTGCGTCGGCCAACTTCCGCTTCTCGGAATCGACGAGCAGACCCCTCGCCTTGCGCCCGATGGCGATGTCCAGGGCCAGCTGCGGATGGTTGACATCCACCTCCTCGGCCATGAGGCGAACCGCCTCCTCCTGGACATCCTGGGGAAACTCCGAGAGATCGAGTTCCTTGTCCCCTGCTTTCAGCTTGGGCTTCTGGTTCTGCCAGTCTCGATAGACCCGGTGGGGGTCGTTGGTGTAGTTCTTGAGCTCATGCTGGAGCTTCGCCACCTTCTCGTCGTGGGCCTTCTGGACCTTCTTGAGCTCCCCCCGGTGGGCGTCCATGAGCTCCCCGGCCACCCCCCGCATGAGGTTGACCATCTTCTTGGCCTGCTGCGGGGTGTAGTCCTCGTCGTCCTGGAGCTCCGCCAGGGTGGACTCCACCCACCGCCGGCCCTTCTCCTCGGGATCCGGAGGGGTGGTTTGGGGCCGGGGGGGCGCCGCCGCCCGCTTCTCCGCCTTCTCGGCCGCCTCCACGTGGCGTTGCTGTGCGGCGATGAGCTTCTTCTCGGCCGCCCGGAACTTCTCGATGGCGTCCTTGGCGAGCTCCTCGACCTTGGACTTGACTTCGGGGTTGTTCAGATCGATCTTCGGCCCCTCGCCGCCGCCGCTGCCGGAGGGGCCGTCTGGGTCTGTGTAGAATCGGACGCCGTTCGGATACTTCCTGACGTGCATAAAGCACCTCGAAATGGGGCAGGGGGGCGGGCGATCCCACGAAAAAACGCCTCGTAGGGGATCCGGATCATCCGTGGCGTCGTTGACGGGGCTGGAGCCGGATGACTAGTCAGGCCACCCGCAGCCCCCCGCCTTGCCTCTATCTTCTAGGACACGCGCTCCTCGCGCGCAACCTTTTCCTCCATCTGTTTACGCTTAGATTCAAGCCTATAGTGGTCGATGGCCTTCTTCCCGTGCCGGGAGATGTCGTCCGCGATCTTCTCCCCCCGGGTGTTCCGGGGGCCCGCCTTGTCCTTCCCGATGATGACCTCGCGGCCCTGCTCCTTGGCCTTCCTCTTGATGCCCTCCTCCCACTTCTTGTACTCCGCCCGGGTCTGCTCCGTCCCGGTGTGGATGTTGTAGTGGGTCCCGAGGCCCCCCTCGACGAAGTTGTCCTCGGTCTCCACGGTCACGGTACGGAGCTTCGCGATCCAGTCCTGTTGAAGGGCGGAATCACACTTCGGACAGGTCTGGTGTCCAATCTCCGCCATCTGACATCGCCAGTCGGGGTGGTAGAAGTCGCACTCGTCGTTGGAGCACTGCATCGGGTAGAAGCCCACTAGCCCATTCCCCCCTTCCCCTGGGCCCCGAAGGGCACCTCGCCGCCCTGCTGCTCCTGGCGGAGCCTCGCGTGAGCCCGGCCCTCGGCCGGAGCGCCGGGGGAGGTGGAGGCTTTCATCAGCCCTGCCTGGGACGGCCCTCCCGCCCCGGCCGGGCCGGCGCCGTAGGATGCGATGTGCTCCTTGAGGCGCTCCAGCGCCGTCGGCTCTCCCATCTGGGAGACCTCCTGGTAGTTCTTCACGTAGGCGACATGGAGCGGATCGATGTGGATCTTGAGCTCCTCGGCCACGGCGTTGTTCAGCATCGCCTCCACCACGGACTCGAAGAGCTTGTGACGCTGGAGGTGTCGGATCTCATCCTCCGACGGCTGGATCTGGACCGGGATGCCCTTGAGGATGAGGGCATGTTCCTCATGGGCGGAGGGGCTCTCCGGCCGGGGTCGCTTCACCCGAGGGTTCGTCACGTCCAGGAGATCGAAGGCGTGGTCCGTCGCCCCCCACGGATCGATGGGCCCGAACTGCATCGCCATGCGGACCCACTCCTTGAACTGCTCGTACTCCTGGAGAGCGTGGACGGGGTTCTTCTTCACGATGTTGATTTCGACCTGGAGGGGCTGACTGAGCTCCTCCTCGTTAAACCCCTTCTGGAGCTCGTAGGGGCTTTGCCCCTGGCGCATCCCCAGGGATCCGGTCTGGAGCTTCCGCCCCTCGCCGCCCCTGTCGGGCCACAGCGGTCGGGCGAAGTGCTTGAAGGCGATCCGCTTCTTGCAGCAGTCCGCCAGGAAGGCCCGCTTCCCCACCATCCGCTCCGCCTCCAGGAGCTCGCCGGTCTTGTTCTGGAGCATGGACTCGGTGGGGGTCGATCCCGGGGATGTCGTGGAGAGCCTCTCGCTGGAGAGACCAATCCGCATCCGGGCGGCGTTGATGGCCCTCTCGATCACCTGAAACCACTGGTCGAGGTTCTGTTGGAGCTGCTCGATGTAGAGGCTCTCCTTGTCGATCTTCTTCTTGGTGAGGATGACCGACAGGGGCTTCCCGGACTCCAGGGCCTTTCGCTCGTCCTTGTCCAGGAGCATTTTCATGATGAAGATCAGCGTCTTGGCCTGGCGCGCCGCCGCGTGAGCCATCGAGTTGAGGACGTTCACCGAATCGGCCTCGCCGTCAAACCCGGCCATGATCCCCAGGGGGTTGAGCCGCCCGTCCCGGTTGGAATCGTCCCAGAAGTCGTAGGGGTAGAGCCCCGGAGGGGCGGGCCACTTCTGGACGTGGATCGGTCGGGCCTTGTACCCGTCGCACTCCCAGACATAGAGCCCCTCGTCCCGCCACCACCCCTCGTAGAAGAGGTAGATCTTCTCCTCGAGGATCCCTTCCTCCAAGGCCCACTGAAATCCGGCCCGACGTTCGAGCTCCGTCTCCAGCTGTTCGATGTGCTCCCGGAGGCTGTAGACGGGGAGTTGGGTGATGGGCACGACGGAATCGAAGTCCCGGAGGATGGAATGGGCCTGTCTCTCGGTGAGGTAGTGCCGCTGCCAGATGACCCCGGCGTCCTCCATCCGGCCGGCGCTGTACTGGGCGAACACGTGTTCCGGATGGATCGCTCTCTGGTGGATCGCCCCCCGCGGGTATCGCCGCCCGCCCCAGAGGGTGTGTGTGTCCTGGTCGGGAGCTCCTCCGCCGTTGTTCCCGGCCGCCATGCGGCCGACATCCGCCAGGGCCTCCCCGAGACTCAGGGTCTCGCCGGTGGCGGGATCGTACACGGCCCCTCCAGCGTCCGCGAGGGTCCGGGCGGTCCGGGGGGTCCCGACGCCCGTTTTCATCACGGCCCGGCCGTAGTCGAGAAAGTGGATGTCGCAGAAGGAGACCTCCTTGTCCCATCCGGTCTCCATCATCTCCCAGTTGATGTTGTCCTCCAGCCGCTCCACCGATTCGTGAAGGGCCGGACGAGCCCCCCGGAGGTTGGCCCTCCAGGTCCCGAGCGACAGGGTGGGCCGGAGCGCCTCATGGAACATCGCATGGAGGGGGATCGGGGCGAACTTCTCCCGTCCGGCCGGCCCGCTCCCGCCCGACTCGGGATCTCCCTCGTAGTCCTGGTAGACGTTCCGGGTTTTCCTCCGGTACTCCCGCCGCTCCACGATCCCCCGGCCGACGGCCACCCATTCATGGTGAAACCGGATGGAAATCTTCCGCTGTTCCCGGAGGTACTTCCAGTAGGTCTTGTTGAGGGCCATGCGAGGGAACTTCGCCATTGGACTACCTCCGGTTCATCACCCGGGCGGAGTATTTGGACCCGCACCGACGGGAGCACACCCTGATGGCAACCGAGCGATCGCGCTGTCCCGGAATCCTGATCGTCTGCGTGGCGATGAGCATGGACCGGCCGGTCAGTACCTTGGGGCACTCGGCACAGGTCTCAGCGTCGGGCATCGAGCTCCTCCGCATCCCGGAGCTCCCGCAGGGCCCGGGTGACGGCTCCCTTGAGGCTCCCTCCGAGATACCCCGAGGGGTAGACCCCCGGACACTCCATCGGTTCGTCCATGACGGGGATCGCCCGGAGGGTGAGGACGGTCCAGACCACCCCATCGATGACGGGCATCCGCTTCTTCCGGTAGACGGCCTGATGCTTCTGGCGGTCCTCCCGGTAGACGGTGACGGTGTAGGTCTCCACGTTCTCCAGGGCGTTGGAGAGCGATTCCGGGGATGTCCGTTCGCTGATCTCCCCGAGGGCGTACCGGGCAGCCCGGGAGGCGACCTTCCCCAGTCCGTCCTTGACGTCCACCTCCTGGACGTTGTAGAGCGCCTCCGTGGAGAGACCATCGATCATCTCCCGGAACTTCTTGAGCTTCCCGTCCACCTCGCGCTCCACGATGGTCGGGACGGATCGCCGGTCGGCCTTGAGACGCCACTGGTACACGTCCCCCTGGAGGCGTCGGTACGCGAGCCCTATCTGGGTCACAACCATGCGGTCCTCCTCGCCTCGCTCTAGGCCGATACGGATGGGGAACTCGCCCCCGTGGGGCCCGCCGTAGTCCCCCACGCCGGACTTCCAGAGGATGGAGAACAGGGTGTTTCGGAGCCCGATGGGCGGATCCCCAGAAGCGGTTATCGGGGTGATCCCCGCGTCCTGGCACTTCTGACGGAAGATCCGCTCTAGGCGCGCGAAGGGGTTGATGATGGTCCCGTCGGGGAAAGCGGACGTCGGGGGGGATCCGGCTCCCGGGGGGGATCAGGCTCGTCCGGTTCCGGGGGCTCCGGGACGATGGGGGCCTCGGGTTCGGGGGCCGTGTCCTGGGGAGCGAGGCTGTACTCCTCGAAAATCTCATCGTCCACTACAGGGTCGTCGCCGTTACCCATGTGGTCCTCCTTGCGGTCAACCTACCCCCGAAGGGGCTGCCAGTCAAGACTGTACGGATCGATGTCCGGGTGGGCATCGGGGATGAGCTCCCCCTCCTCCACCTCCCACTCCTTCCGCTCCTCGTCGTCCTCCGGGAGCCGGAGGATACCGCCGACCAGCTGCGCGGCGAAGCGCCGCTTCGCCAGGGCGAGCTCATCCTTGTCCTCCAGCTCGGGGAGCTCCTCCCCCTCCCACAGGAACCACTGGGCCCCGAGGGAGAGGGCGTCCATCCCGTCGTCCGGGTTCGATTCGTCGTCGAAGCCGACATACTCTTTCCGTAGGGCTCGGGTGACGTCGATCACCCCGCCCGGCGCGTAGAGGGACGGTTTCACGATGTCGGCCCGAACCCGGATGCGCTGCTGGCCCCAGGTCCGCCCGATGGCCTTCTCGATACGGTCCCGCTTGCCCTTGTTCTTCCCCATCCCCATGATCGAGACCTTCTCCCAGTTGATCCCGATCCCGTCCTCCTTCTCCCGCATGGCCATCCCCGCCTCGAAGGATTCCGTCAGGAGACCCTTCTCGATGGCGATGTGATCCGGCCGCCACGCCGTCTGGAGCATCCCCAGGGGGGTCCTCGGACTCCCCTCCCAGATCGGCCGAGGGAGCCAGAACTTGAACTCGCCCACCTCCTCGTTCGGGGCCACGTACAGCTGCGCCACCGCGGCGTAGGTGAACTCGGGGCGCATCTTGTCGTAGACCCCATCCAGAACGTAGATCATCCCGTTCTTGGAGACGCCGAGAACCCAGATGGCGGTGTAGTCGGAGCTCCTCATGGTGGTGACCGCGAGATCCATCACGGCGAAGATGAAGAGGGACTCCACCCATCGGGCATACGCTTGGTTGGGGTCGCCCCCGACGAAGGCCCAGGGGGTGTGGGGCCCCTCGCTCTGGAAGGTTTTCCAGTTGGCGACGTCGAAGGACTTCATCTTCCGGGCCTCGGGATTGCACTCGTACTGGCAGGCAAATTCATAGTCGCTCAGGGTCTTGCGAACCGTACCTCTGATGATCTCGTCGTTGAATCCCGTGTACGGCTCCTCGCGCTCCTGCGGGGTCAGCTGCTTGTCGAGCTCCTCCTTCGGCATCGTGTAGGCCCGGCCCTTCTTCTCGGCGCCGGGCTCCCACGGCTTCCCGTCGGCCATGACCGACAGGTGGATGATGTGGAATCCTGGGTACTCCCCGTCCTTGAGCCTCGCCGCCAGGTCGTTCCCGGTCCAGCACGTCCCGGCCCCGCCCATCGGGATCTGTCCCTGGCCCACGTTGGCCATCACCTCCCGGAAGAACCGGAGGACCATCTCCAGCCACGGCAGAGACGTGGAGTTTTTCTCGTTGATCAGGCCGTCGAAGAACCACTTGGTCGGGTGGAGCCGGGTGGCCGTCGCCTCGGCGGCGCAGCCGAAGATGGAACTCTCCCGTCGGAC
>JBDHKE010000091.1:0-15221 GCA_039586555.1 Gemmatimonadota bacterium
TGCTCATCGACGAGCTCACGCCTGATCAGGCCGCGGAGCTGATCGAAGCCCGATCCCGCAGTGGCGAGCCCCTCGGTGTGGACAAAGAGACCGGGCTCAACATCTACGGAAAGGTGGGACCCTACGGCCCCTATATACAACTTGGCGACGTGCGCGACGGCATGAAGCCGAAGAGAGTGAGCCTGCCAAAGGGCAGGTCCATCGAGGACGTCGACCTGCCCTATGCTCGCAGACTGCTCTCGCTTCCTCGTCGGATCGGGGAGGACCCCGACTCGGGTGAAGACATCACGGCGGGCCTCGGGAGGTATGGCCCCTACGTGGCACGAGCCCGCACGTTTCGGAAGCTGCCGGACGAGGATCGAATCTTCGACATCACCCTCGACGAAGCCTTGCAGCTCCTGAGCAGCAGACGGACGCGCGCCGTCTTGGCGGAGTTGGGACCCCACCCTGAGACCGGCCAGGCGCTGCGGATCCTGGAGGGTCGGTACGGCCCGTACGTTACCGACGGAAGCGTGAACGCTAGCCTGCCCAAGGGACGGGAGCCCGAGAGCGTGTCGGTGGACGAAGCCGTGGAGCTGCTGGTCAAGGCTGCAACGCGCGGCAAGGGCCGCAAGCGGCGCGCTCGGAAGAGGGGCTAGGAGCGAGTGGGGGGAGGCCCGAGCCCTGTGGCCTGGGGGGCGGTGGCGACTCTTCGACCGCCGCGCAGAGCTGCGAGACCCGCGGGAGACTCGGTTGAGCGACACCATTAAGGTGATCGGCGGCGGGTTGGCCGGATGCGAAGCTGCCCTGGTCCTCGCCCGCAAAGGGCACCCGGTCCTTCTTACCGAGATGCGACCCGGCAAGGGAACCGCGGCGCATCGCACGGATCTCCTTGGCGAACTGGTCTGCTCGAATTCCTTCAAGAGTGAGGACCCTGCGAATGCTCACGGCCAGCTCAAGCGTGAGATGGAGGCCCTAGGGTCCGCCCTCCTGAAGTTCGCGCGGGTGAGCCGGGTGCCTGCAGGGTCCGCGCTGTCCGTGGACCGACATCTCTTCGCGAGGACCATGACCGAGTCCGTAACGGCGCACCCCCGGATCCAGGTCGTTCGGCGCGAGTGTGCCGAGCTTCCCGGTACCCCGGCCGTGATCGCCACAGGCCCGCTCACTTCGGACTCCCTGTCCCGAGCCATCCAGGAAGAGATCGGGGAGAAAGGCCTCTCCTTCTTCGACGCAATCGCTCCCATCGTCCACAGGGACTCCCTGGACGAGAGCATCGTGTTCGCCGCGGGTCGCTTCGGCGAGAGCCAGGACTATCTCAATTGCCCCCTCGACCGGGGACAGTACCAGCGCTTCGTGGACGACCTGACTGGAGCCGAGGTGCACGAAGGAGAGCACGACTGGGACCAGGTGCCGTACTTCGAGGGATGCCTTCCGGTCGAAGTCATGGCACGCAGGGGTGGGGAAACGCTCCGATTCGGTCCCATGAAGCCTATCGGGCTCGTCGATCCGCGAACGGGGTCGCAGCCCTGGGCCGTGGTGCAACTCCGCAGAGAGGATCGGGTCGGGCAGATGTGGAACCTGGTGGGCTTCCAGACTCGCCTCCGAATTGGCGAGCAGGCTCGGGTCTTCCGCTCGATCCCGGGGCTCGAGGGGGCCGAGTTCCTCCGTTGGGGCTCGATTCATCGGAACAGCTACCTGAACTTCCCCCGCGGACTCTCGGCGCACGGGTCGCTGCGCAATCGCCCGGATGTCGTCTTCGCGGGACAGATGACAGGCGTGGAGGGCTATACCGAGTCGGCCGCGAGCGGATTGCTGGCGGGGCTGAACCTGCACCGGATCCTGCGCGGGTTGCCTCCCGTGCTGCCTCCCCCTACCACGATGCTCGGGGGTCTTTATCGTTATCTTCGGGAGAGTGATCCCGATCACTTCCAGCCGATGAACTCGAATTGGGGACTCGTGGACCCGCTTGAGCGCAGGATCCGGGACAAGCGTCGAAGAAGAGAAATGCTTGCTGAGCGAGCCCTGGGGGACTTCCGCAAATGGCTGGAGATGGTCGAGGCGCAGGACGCCGAAGGAAGCCGGAAGCCGGTTCGGACCTGAGTCCTCGTTCAAGCCCGGTGCCTCCGTGAGAAACGCACACGCCTCAAGGGTTTCCGATGCCGATCACGGCACGGGCAAGGACGTAGAGGCTTTCCTTCGACATCTGGCTGACGAGCGTCAACTGTCTCGCAACACGGTCGGGGCCTACAGTCGGGACTTGAGGGATCTCCGGGAGTTCCTTACCGGCTACCTCGGAACTCCCGAATGGACCTGGGAGGATGCGGACCGGTTGGCTCTACGGGGATACATGGGGTGGTGCGTCCGAAAGGGCCTGAGTCGTCGCACGGTGGCCCGGAAGATCTCTGCGGTGCGGACGTTCTTCCGCTTCCTTCATCAGGAGGAGCGGGTTTCGGGAAACCCGACTCGCGTGCTCCGTACACCACGCCAGGAGAAGCGGCTGCCGGGACACCTGAGCCGCAGGGGCACCGACGCGATCTTGCGCGTAGCAGAGGTGCGGGCGGGTGAGAACAGCTTCATCGGCACCCGCGATCTCGTGATCCTCGAAGTCCTCTACGGAAGTGGGCTGCGGCTCGCGGAGCTCCAGACCCTCGATCTGAAGGACCTGGATCTGGTGGCGGAGGTTGTGAAAGTGCGCGGAAAGGGGCGCAAGGAGAGAATGATCCCGCTGACCCGCGCCGCGGTCGAAGCGATGAGACGGTACGAACCCAGGCGAAGAGACGTGCTGGGCCGGACAGCCCGGGATCAGGATCCCCTGCTCCTCAGCCGCCGGGGTGCACGCCTCTCCCGTCGGGCGATTCAGAAGATCGTCAGAAAGTACCTGGAGGCGGCAGCCGAGGCAGAGGGTCTGAGTGTCCACTCCCTCCGCCATTCCTTCGCCACCCATCTGCTGGACGCGGGTGCCGACCTGATGGCGGTCAAGGAGCTCCTGGGGCATGTATCCCTGAGCACCACGCAGGTGTACACGCACACCTCGAAGGAACGCCTGAAAGCTGTCTACAACTCGGCCCATCCACGGGCCTGAAGGGAGGGAGGACAAGAGGCGACCATGAAAAAACGCACCGTTCACGCCACTACGGTTCTCGCGGTTCGCCGCGATGGAGTCATCGCTCTGGGCGGAGATGGTCAGGTCACCATGGGCGATACCGTCATGAAGGCCACGGCGCAGAAGGTCCGAAGACTCAAGGACGGACGCATCCTCGCCGGCTTCGCGGGTGCCGTGGCCGACGCCTTCGCCCTCTTCGACAAGCTCGAGGAAAAGCTGGAGCGCTACCCCGCCAACCTGGCGCGTGCCTGTGTGGAGCTCGCGAAAGACTGGCGTACCGATCGCCTCTTGCGGCGCCTGAATGCCCTTCTGGTGGTTGCGGACCGTGAGCACCTCTTCCTCGTAAGTGGTGAGGGGGACGTGATCGAGCCGGATGACGATGTGGTAGCCATAGGGTCTGGGGGAGCCTACGCTCTGGCGGCGGCACGCGCCCTCAAGGATCACTCGACACTGGCGGCGGCAGACATCGTCCGTGCCGCCCTTGGAATAGCGGGCGAAATCTGCATCTATTCGAACCAGCAGATCACAGTCGTCGAGCTGGAGTAGCCGACTGATGAAGATGGAAAACGTCTCCGTGGGCCGGGATCCGGACACGGGCAAGGAAGAATCCCTGGAGGAGACCTGGCTCGACGAGCTGACCCCCCGCCAGATCGTGGCGGAGCTGGACCAGTACATCGTCGGACAGGACGACGCGAAGAAAGCGGTGGCGATCGCCCTCCGCAATCGGTGGCGGCGCCAAAAAGTCGAAGATGATCTACGCGACGAGATTCTGCCGAACAACCTGATTCTGATCGGTCCGACGGGCGTCGGGAAGACGGAGATTGCCCGGCGCCTTGCCCGCCTCGCCGGGGCGCCGTTCATCAAGGTGGAAGCGTCCAAATTCACCGAGGTGGGGTACGTGGGCCGTGACGTCGAGTCCATGATCCGGGATCTGGTGGACATAGCGGTGAACATGGTCCGGGCTGAGCGCGAGGACGAGGTGCAGGAGATCGCCGAAACTCGCGTAGAAGACAAGCTCCTGGATCTTCTCCTCCCTGTCTCGGCGGAGCCCAGCGAGGACGAGGTGCCGCCACGGGATCCCTCGGACACTCCTCACATCTTCGTGGCGGGGCCTGAGGGGATTCACCAGCGGGGCGACGACGAGGGCACGGAGAGGAGTCTGGAACGAAGCCCCTCGGTAGGTCGTCGGGCACGCACCCGAGACAAGCTCCGGACCCTCCTTCGAGATCAGAAGCTCGAGGATCGGATGGTGGAGGTGGAGATCCAGCAGACTCCCTCGATCGAAGGGATGATGATCCCCATGGGGGGCATGGAAGGGATGGATCACAACTTCACCGAGATGCTCCAGGACATGCTTCCCAAGCGGACCAAGCGGCGAACCGTATCCATCTCGGAAGCCCGCCGGATCCTCCTTCAGGATGAGCTCGATCGGCTCGTCGATATGGACGAGGTCATCAACGAGGCCTTGGGTCGGGCGGAGGAGATGGGGATCGTCTTCCTGGACGAGATTGACAAGATTACGGGCGAGCGAGGGGGCGTAGGCCCCGACGTGAGCCGGGAAGGAGTTCAGAGGGATCTGCTTCCCGTCGTGGAAGGGTCGAACGTTCAGACCAAGTACGGGATGGTCCGGACGGACCACGTACTGTTCATCGCTGCTGGGGCCTTTCATGTCGCGAAGCCCAGCGATCTCATTCCGGAGCTTCAGGGAAGGTTCCCGATCCGCGTGGAATTGCAGAGCCTCGGAGAGGGGGAGTTCGTTCGCATCCTCACGGAACCCAAGAACGCCCTCGTGAACCAGTACGCCGCCCTGATCTTCACCGAGGGAGCGGAAGTGGAGTTCACATCGGAGGGAATCTCCGAGATCGCCCGCATCGCCACGTTGCTCAACGAACGAATGGAGAACATCGGTGCCCGTCGCCTGCAGACCGTGCTCACGACCCTGCTGGAGAATGTGCTTTACGAGCTCCCGGAGGCCGGAAAACGGACCATCACGGTGGACGGGGAGTTCGTTCGCGCGGGGTTGACGGACATCGTCGAAGATGAAGACCTTCGGCGGTACATTCTCTGATCCGGGGAGACAGCCGGGGACCTGACGACGAAGGCCATGAACGAGACGAACAAGAGAGATTTCCTCGCCATTCCGGACTTCACTCCCGAAGAGCTCATGACGGTTCTTGAGCGTGCGACTCAACTGAAGTCCGGTGCCGAAGGAGGTGCCCTTCTCGCCGGCAAGACGCTGGCCATGGTGTTCCGAAAGAGCTCGACTCGAACCCGCGTGTCCTTCGAGGTGGCGATGCACCAGCTCGGGGGACACGCCCTCTTCCTGTCGGACCGGGATTCCCAGATGGGCCGGGGGGAGAGCATCCACGACACGGCCCACGTCCTCGGCCGCTACGTGGACGGCATCATGATCCGAACCTACGGTCATGAGGAGGTGGAGGAGCTCGCCATGCACGCTCCGGTGCCTGTGGTGAACGGTCTGACGGACCGGCTGCACCCTTGCCAGGTCATGGCGGACGTCATGACCGTTCGGGAGGAGTTCGGCCTGGACCGCTGCGACGTGCGAATCGCGTGGGTGGGCGATGGCAACAACATGGCGAACTCGTGGCTCAATGCCGCGTATCGCCTCGGTTTCGAGCTTCGACTGGCCTGCCCCGAAGGGTACGATCCGGATCCCGAGATCCTTGCACGTGCCCAGCGAGTCGCGCCGGTGGCCCTGGTGCGACAGCCGGAAGAGGCCGTCTCCGGCGCCCAGGTGGTCACCACCGATGTGTGGGCTTCCATGGGGCAGGAGGAGGAAGTCTCAGCGCGCCGCGCTGCGTTCCAGGGCTTCCAGGTGAACCAAGGACTGATGGCGCGTGCGGATCCGGAGGCCATCTTCCTGCATTGCCTTCCGGCACACCGCGGAGAAGAGGTCGCCGCAGAGGTGATCGATGGTTCGTGGTCACGGGTGTTCGATGAGGCGGAGAATCGCCTTCACGTTCAAAAGGCGCTCCTCGTGGAGCTGATGGGCGACTCCGCCCCCAGGGAGGTGTCGAGGAATGGGTGAAGCGCTACTCCGCACGGCCCTCTACGATGAACACGTAGCTCTCGATGGCAAGATGATCCCGTTCGCGGGATACGAAATGCCCGTTCACTACGAGGAGGGGATCACGGCCGAGCACCGCAGGGTGCGCGAGAGTGCGGGAATCTTCGACGCGTCCCACATGGGCGAGTTCGAGATCCGGGGTCCTCAGGCTCTCGATCTCGTTCAATACCTCACGGTGAGCAACGTGAACAACCTCGTGCCGGGACAGGCCCAGTACTCGGCGCTCTGCAAGGAGGACGGCGGCATCATCGACGATCTCCTCGTGTACCGCTTCGCGGAGCACGTCATGCTGGTCGTGAACGCGTCCAACCGCCGCAAGGACCTGGCATGGGTCAGGGACAAGGCCGCGGTGTTCGAGGTGGAGGTCATTGACCGCTCCGACGACACGGCGCTCCTCGCCCTCCAGGGTCCGCGAGCCGGCGAGATCCTCCAGCCGCTTACCCGCACCGACCTCGAGGCGATTCCCTACTATCGATTCACGTCGGGGGCGGTGGGGGGGGTGGACGCTGTCATCAGTCGGACTGGCTACACTGGGGAGGATGGTTTCGAGCTCTACGTACCGGCGGCCGATGCCGTGGGGGTGTGGCGCTCAGTCCTGGAGGTGGGCAGCCCCCTGGGTCTCGGACCCGCGGGGCTGGGTGCCCGGGATTCCTTGCGCCTCGAGATGGGGTATGCGCTGTACGGAAACGACTTGGACGAGGAGCACACTCCCCTCGAGTCCTCGCTAGGGTGGATCGTGAAGTTGGATGCCGGGGAGTTCGTCGGTCGCGGGGCGCTGGTGGCCCAGAAGTCCCAGGGCGTGCCCAACCGGCTGGTGGGGCTTCGCCTCGCGGAGCGGGGATTCCCCCGCCCGGGCTACGACGTGACGGCGAACGGGCGCAAGGTGGGAGCGGTGACCAGCGGAACGGTAAGTCCCTGTCTCGGCCTTGGCATCGCGATGGCGAGGGTGGAATCGGCGTACGGGTCCCCCGAGGCACCGCTCCAGATCCAGATTCGGGGGAAGGCCATCCCGGCCACGGTCGAGAGGCCACCCTTCTACAAGGGAGGATCCGTCAGGCGGTGACCTCCATCCGGGTGGCCATCCTCACGGTTAGCGATCTCGCGGCTCGCGGAGAACGGACGGACGCGAGCGGCGACCGGATCGTGGCCTGGTGCGGCACGCACCGATTCCCTCTGATCCATCGTGCCGTGGTCTCTGACGAGACCAGCGCCATCGTGCCCTTCCTGGTTCGGTGGGCCGATGGAGAAGAGGTCGACTTGATTCTAACCACCGGTGGGACAGGCTTCACGGGACGGGACGTGACGCCGGAGGCGACCCATGCTGTCATCGAGCGGCCTGCCCCGGGATTGGCCGAGGCTCTCAGGCGCAGGGGGGAATCCAGCACGCCCTACGCGGCTCTTTCGCGGGGTCTGGCCGGGGTCCGGCACGGCACCCTCATCGTAAATCTCCCCGGGAGCCCGGGTGGCGTCAGCGATGGACTGGAGACCCTCGACCGGTATCTGAACCATGTCATCGAGCTCCTGCAGAATCGACCGACGTCACATGCGGCGCCGGGAGTCACGGAGAGCGAGCTTCCAGGTGGAAGCGTTGATGGTGTGAGTGGCCCAGAACGGCTAGAGGGATGAACGGAACCGTCCTGATCACGACGCACTCACTGGAGACGGCTGGCGTGCTCCGGCAGCGGCTCCAGGATGCTGCATACGATGTCGCCCTGGTTACCGTGGTGGAGGACCTGGACTCCGTTGAGGACCCGGTTCTGTTGATCCTGACCGGAGGCCTCCACACCCCGGCGGCTCGGGTCCTGTCAGCGCACGCGCATGGGGAGCTCCAGATTCCCGTCTTCGGCGTGTTCGAAGACACGGGGGAGTGGAGGCGCATCTCCCGGGAACTGGCTCTCGCGGACGCGTTCGTGGCCCCCATCGATCCAGACTCGGTCCTGCTTCTCGCCCGGCGACTGATCGAACGAAAGAGGCTCCAGAAGCTCACCGGTATCGTCGGTGAGACCGACCTCATGAGGGAGGCCCTTGAACGGGTCGTCCAGATCGCTCCGGTAGACTCCACGGTGCTGATCACCGGGGAGTCAGGGACCGGCAAGGAGCTGGTGGCACGGGGGATCCACGGACTCTCTCCCAGGCGCCACAAGCCCTTCATTGCCGTGAACGTCGCGGCTCTGTCCGAGACACTGCTGGAAAGTGAGATCTTCGGGCACGAGAAGGGCGCCTTCACGGGTGCCATCGATTCCCGCAAGGGACTCTTCGAGCTCGCACAGGCGGGTACCATCTTCCTGGATGAGATCGGAGAGATGCCCCTTCAGACCCAGACCAAGCTGTTGAGGGTCCTGGAGCAGCGGGAATTCCTCAGGGTCGGAGGTGAGAAGCCGATTCGCGTGGACGTGCGGATCATCACTGCGACGAATCAGGATCTTCGCCGTCTCGTCGCCGTCGGTGAGTTCCGTCGTGACCTCTACTATCGGCTCAACGTCCTGCACATTGAGCTTCCTCCGCTCAGGGACCGACGGGAAGACATCCCGCTCCTGGTAGAGGCGTTCATCGAGGAGGTCGGTGCGCGCCACGACCGACCGTTCGTGGGCATCTCTCCGGAAGCTATGAGCATCCTTCAGTCCCACGACTGGCCCGGAAATGTGAGGGAGCTGCGCAACCTGGTGGAGAGCATGGTGGTGCTGGCCCCGGGCGGGGAGATCAAGCCGGACGACATCCCGGACGAGGTGCGTTTCCCTCGCTCCAGCCGAGCCCTCCTTCCCGCCCCGCTCCCCGCGCCGCCTCAGCCGGGCGCCACCCTTCAGCAGGGGGTGCTGCGCCCGGAGCTGGAGTTCATCTTCAGGACCCTGGTGGAGATGCGCGTGGACATGGATGAGCTCCGGAAGGAGTTCGAGACGTACCGGGAGCAGCTCCGAGGCCCGGCCGAGATCCTCGGTCCGGTACGGATACGCCCGGGCGGGGCCGAGCTGCACGTGGCGCCGGCGCCTCTCCTGGGTGACGCTGCCGACCGGGCCCGGGTGGTGGAGCGGTGGGAGCAGAGCGAACGGCGTGTCGGAGACCTGGAAGAAGGGAGAGGGGAGCCGGCGTCCTGGTCCTCCACCGGGATCGAGCCTTCCGAGGAGTCGACGGCACAACACCTGGATGTGGGTACCGAGGGTGTGGTGGTCTTTCGCCCCGGCATGACGATGGACGACCTGGAGAGAGAGGCCATCTCGGCCGCTCTGGAGCGGGTGAGCGGGAACCGCCGCAAGGCAGCAGAGATGCTGGGAATCGGAGAGCGGACGCTGTACCGGAAGATCAAGAAGTTCGAGTTGGAAGGCCGAGGGTGATCCCTACGGTCCTCCGGCACGGGCCAGGACCTTGGCCCGCTCGGCCTGGATCACGGGCAGGATTGCCTCCCAGGAGGTATCTCGGGTATCCCGATACTCGACCTCGAGATCGGTTCCCAGGTCGATGGCCGGATCGAACGCGTAAATCGCCAGCTGTGTTTCCTGCTGCCCAAGCCTCTGCGCACCCCAGCCCGGCGTTACGGCACGTATGGTCCGGGGCCGGTACCGAAGCCCCTGATTGACCAGCAGCAGATCCTCGGGTTGGAAGACCACGTCGGGTTCGTAGCTGAAGAAGGAGACCAGGAAGAGGAGCTCCCTGCTCCCGGGCGGAGTGTCCCGTGCACCCCCGTACGATCGGGCCAGGCCCGAGAGACGCTCATAGGTGTCCGGAGCCGTGAGGCGGGTGACCGCCTCGGCCAGCGGGGTCACCTTGATGAGAAGGGCCCCGACTCGGAAGTCGACGGTGACCTCGTCCTGTCGCAGGGTCCCGTAGCCGGGGGGGACGAGCTGAAGCTCGCCCTGTACCTCGGTCACCGGAGAAGGTGCCCCCGCTTCGTGAGAACCCTCGACCGCACCGGCGCAGGCCAGGAGGAGGGCCGGCGCCACCGCGCCCAGGAATGGGTTTCGCTTCCCGATCATTCTTCCTCCTCGAGCAGCGGGGGAAGTAGAGTTTCGATGGCCTGCATCAGGTCTTCCCTTCCTTCGCCGGTCTTGGATGAGAAGGGGACGAGCTGGTCCGGGTCGATCCTCAGGCGTCGGGTGATTGCCTGCATCCGCTCCTTTCGCCTGGCCCGGCTCAGGCGGTCGATCTTGGTCAGGATCACGAGCGTCGGAATCCCGAGACCACCCAGGTATTGGATCATCCGAAGATCCCCGGGGGTTGGGTCGTGTCGGGCGTCCACAAGGTGGACGACGCCTTTGAGATTCTCACCCCGGGAAAGATAGCCCTCCACCAGCGTCCTCCATCCGCTCCTGACCTTCTCGGGCACGCGGGCGAATCCGAAGCCAGGGAGGTCCACCAGAAAGAAGCGGTCGTTCACGCGGTAGAAGTTCACGGACCGGGTCTTTCCAGGGCTGGAAGAGACACGAGCCAGCTTCCTGCGAGTCCGCCTCAGCAGGGTGTTGATAAGAGAAGACTTGCCGACGTTGGAGCGGCCGGAAAACGCGATCTGTGGAAGGCCCTCAGGCATGGGGCCCAGGGGGTCGTACAGGGATCCCGCGAACTCCACCCGGCGGATCTTCACTTCACTGAGAGATGTGCATGCCCGGACCGGCCGCCTCACCGAGCAGCTGGTGAACGGAACGGGCCTCCCGCGGGAGGCTGTCCCGGACGAGAGCCGCCTTGAGGACCTCGTCCATGGTGCGCACGGCGATGAACTCCATCTGTTCCTGGACCTCTTCGGGGAGGAGCTCCAGATCGGCCGTGTTGGCCGCAGGAAAGATCATCGCCCGCATGCCGCCACGCCGGGCCGCCACCGCCTTCTCCCGAATCCCGCCGACGGGGAGAATCCTTCCTCGGAGGGTGATTTCCCCGGTCATGGCCACGTCGGGGTCCGTCGGAGTCCCGGTGAGAGCCGAGATGAGCGCGGCGGCAATCGTCACGCCGGCCGACGGGCCATCCTTTGGGGTGGCGCCCTCGGGAATGTGGATGTGGATATCCATCTCCTGGTAGAAGTCGCTCGGGAGACCGAATCTCACAGCCCGGGCCCGGGCGAAGGTGACGGCCGCGAATGCGGACTCCTTCATCACCGACCCCAGAGTTCCGGTGAGGTGGATCTTGCCCGTTCCGGGGACGACGGCCACCTCCACGTCCAGTACCTCGCCGCCAGCCGCGGTCCAGGCCAGACCATTCGCGATGCCAGCCCGGTCGGCGCGGGATTCCCGGTCCGCGGGCGCGTACGGCGGTGGCCCGAGCAACTCCCGCAGACCCGAGCGCTCGATGGTAATCGGAGCCGTGGAAGAGAGATCCCCGCTCGCTACCTTGCGGGCAACCTTGCGGGCGACCCGGGACACCCGTCGCTCCAACTCCCTCACACCCGCCTCCCGGGTGTACTCCTGAATGATCCCGTCCAGCGCATCGTCCGGGAGCACGATCTGCCCCTCCGACAGTCCGTGTCTCGAAACCTGGCGGGGCCAGAGGAAGCGGCGTCCGATGATCCGTTTCTCGGTCTCCAGGTATCCCGGGAGCCGAATGACTTCCATCCGATCCCGAAGGGGCTCCGGGATGCCCGCCAGGGTGTTGGCAGTCGCGAGGAAGAGCACGTCGGAGAGGTCGTACTCCAGCTCCAGGTAATGGTCCGTAAAGCTTCGGTTCTGCTCGGGATCGAGGACCTCCAGCAGGGCGGCCGCGGGATCACCGTGAAAGTCCACTGCCAGCTTGTCGATTTCGTCCAGCATGAAGACAGGGTTTCGCGACCTGCCCCTGCGCATGCCCTGGATGACCCGGCCGGGCAAGGCGCCGACGTACGTCCGTCGGTGTCCTCGAATCTCGGCCTCGTCGCGAACCCCACCCAGGCTGACGCGGACGAACTCACGCCCCAGTGCCGTCCCGATGCTTCGCCCCAGAGAGGTCTTGCCCACGCCTGGTGGCCCCACCAGGCAGAGAATCGGCCCCTGAAGGTCCCGGACCAGGGAGAGGACGGCAATGTGGTCCAGGATCCTTTCTTTGATCTCCGAGAGTCCGTAGTGGGCCTCGTCCAGGATGCGCGCAGCGTGCGCCACATCCAGGTTGTCCTCCGTTCTCGTGTTCCAGGGGAGACCGATGATCCAATCGAGGTAGCTGCGGATGACCGCGGCTTCCGGTGCCACGGGGCTCAGGCGCCGGAGCCGCCCGATTTCGCGTTCCGCCCTCTCCCTCGCATGGGGCGGGAGGTTCGCTGCCGTCACGGCGATCTCCAGCTCGGCCGACTCTCCCTCGCCCGAGCCCAATTCCTTCTGGATGGCCTTGAGCTGCTCCTGCAGGTACAGCTCCCGCCGATCGGAGTCGATCTGCCGCTGGACGTGGCGGTCGATTCGCTCTTCGATGCGCAGGATCTCGATCTCCCGAGAGACGTACTCCCCCAGCACGGTCAGCAGGTCATTCAACCCCTGGCCCTCGAGAATCTCCTGCTTCTCCACCGCCGGTATCAGGAGGTGACCCGCCATTAGATGGGCCATCCGGACGCGATCTCCCGTTCCGGTGAGCGTCCCGAGAAGCTCGTCCGGAAGCCGGGCATTCAGGCGGACATATTCCTCGTACAAACGCTCCACACGTCTGGCGAGCGCTTCCACCGAGGAGTCCAGGGCGGTGCCATCCTCCGCTTCGCGTTCGACGAAGAGCTCAATCCGGGCCCTGAGCCTGTCCAGATGGGGTAGGAAGTCCTGGATGCGAGCCCGTCCGAGCCCCTCCATGACCACCCGTGCCGTTCCATCGGTGAGGCGGGTGACCTGAACGACCCGGACGACGGTGCCGACCCGGTAGATCATGTCGGGATCGGGATCTTCGACGTCGGGATCCTTCTGGGCCACGAGAAGAAGCAGGCGGTCTCCCTGCTCCGCCTCGTCGAGCGACACCACTGAGCGGGGACGACCGATGAGGAGAGGGAGGACCATGTAGGGGAAGAACACCAGATCCCGGAGGGCGACGACTGGCAGGGTGTCTGGAACCTCGAAGCTGTCGTCTACCCGAATGAGGGACGCCATCGGTTCTTCGCATGACTGGGGGCAGGACATCCGGGCCCGCCCGCCGTAGGATGAGCGAGATCGGGGAGGGATAACTCCCCGCGCTACGCTTCGCGCCGCTGGGCCTCGGGGTTCAGGACCAGGAGCGGTGGAACCTCCTTATCGACGGATTCTGGAGTCACGACGACCTCGCGGACGTCGGTTCTCGAGGGAAGATCGAACATGATCTCCCTCATGAGGCTCTCCAGAACGGCTTTCAAGCCACGCGCTCCGGTCCCTCTTTCCAGTGCCATCCGCGCGATGGCTCGTACTGCCTCGGGATCGAAGGTAAGGCCGATTCCCTCGAGCTCGAGGATCTTGGTATACTGTTTCAGCAGGGCGTTCCTTGGCTCCTGGAGTATGCGGACGAGGGCGTCCTCGTCGAGCTCATCCAGCGATACGCTCACGGGAAGGCGCCCGACGAGCTCCGGGATCAGGCCGAACCTTTGCAGATCCTCGGGCTCCACGTGCTGGAGCGGGTTGGTTCTCTGCTGATCCTCCCGGCTCTCGACATCGCCTCCAAATCCGATCTGACGCTGTCCGAGGCGGGACTCCACAATCTTGTCCAGCCCGCCGAAGGCGCCCCCGCAGATGAACAGGATGTTCTTCGTGTTGATCTGGATGTACTCCTGCTGCGGGTGCTTGCGACCGCCCTGGGGCGGCACGGACGCCACCGTTCCCTCGAGGATCTTGAGGAGCGCCTGCTGCACCCCCTCTCCGGACACGTCTCGCGTGATCGAGGGGTTCTCGGATTTCCGCGCGATCTTGTCCAACTCGTCGATGTACACGATCCCGCGCTCACACTCCGTGATGTTGTAGTCTGCCGCCTGGAGGAGCCGCACCAGGATGTTCTCCACGTCCTCGCCGACGTATCCGGCTTCGGTGAGGGTCGTGGCGTCTGCGATGGTGAAGGGCACGTGAAGACTCCGCGCGAGCGTCTGAGCGAGGAGAGTCTTCCCCACACCTGTAGGGCCGATGAGCAAGATGTTGGACTTGTCGATCTCCACGTCGTCCACGACGCCCTGGTGATTCACGCGCTTGTAGTGGTTGTAGACGGCGACGGCCAGCGTCTTCTTGGCTTCCTCCTGACTGATGACGTATTGGTCCAGGATCTCCTTGATCTCCTGGGGCGTGGGGTTGGGGACCGTGGACTCCGCGGCCTCCCGCTCCTGTTCCTCGGCCAGGATCTCGTTGCAGAGGGAGATGCATTCGTTGCAGATGTAGACGTTCGGTCCCGAGATGAACTTCTTGACGCTGTCCTTGGACTTCCCGCAGAAACTGCAACGAAGAATCTTTTCGTTCGCCATGGTCAGTCTCCGCTCGCTTCCCTGGCTGGCCCTCACGCCGCCGGTGGTGCCTCGCCGGACGCATCGCCGGCGGCCGGTCTTGCTCGCTCGTCTTCCCTGGTCCTTAGCACCCGGTCGATCAATCCGTAATCTACAGCCTCCTCGGGGCTCATCCAGCGATCGCGGTCCACGTCCTCCGCGATCTTCTTCACGTTCTGGCCCGTGTGCTCCGCCAGGATCTGATTGAGCTTCTCCCGAGTCCTCAGGATCTCCTGAGCCTGGATCTCGATGTCCGCCGCCGTCCCCTGGACCCCCGAAGATGGCTGGTGGATCATCAGTCGGGAGTTGGGAAGTGCGGCTCGTTTTCCCTTGTCCCCGGCCGCGACCAGGACGGCGCCCATGGACGCCGCCATGCCGACGCAGAAGGTCGCCACGGGAGCCCTGAGGTGCTGCATCGTGTCGTAGATCGCCATTCCAGCGTAGACGCTTCCCCCCGTCGAGTTGATGTACAGGTAAATGTCGCGTTCGGGGTCTTCCGCATCCAGGAACAAGAGCTGTGCCACGATGATGTTGGCAACGTTGTCGTCGATCGGAGAGCCGAGGAAGATGATCCGGTCCATCAGGAGGCGGCTGAAGATATCATAGCTTCGCTCACCCCGGCTCGTTCTCTCGATCACGTAGGGAGGATAGATAGGCATTCTCGTTCACGAACTCCCGCAGTGTGGCAAGAACCGCTC
>JBDHKE010000091.1:15264-23652 GCA_039586555.1 Gemmatimonadota bacterium
AACTCACCTGGACGATCTCGGACTGCTCGGCCAGGAAGTCAAGCACCTTTCGCTCCGTAATCTCTCGCTCGAGGCTCTCAAGGCGCCCCGAACGCTGCAGTTGAGCATACACCTCGGACGGGCTGATGTTGTTCGTCTTCGCGATGGTCTCCACCCGCCCATCCACCTCTTCCGCAGTGGGTCGCAGGCTCTGGCTTTCTGCCACTCGCTCGATCAGCAGCAGCCTTTTCACCGCGGCCTCCGCCTCCGGCTGGAGCGACTCTCGCACCTCCCTGACCTTATCTTCCGAGACGCCCTGGATGTCACCGAGGATCCCGTCCAGATAACGGTCCACCATCGACCGGGGCACATCGAAGCGGTTGGCTTCGACGATCTCGTTCACCAGACGGCTGCGCACGACGCCGTCCGCCTGCGCCTCCGCCTCCCGGGCCAGGTCTTCGCCCACCTTGGACCTCAGGTCCGCAAGGTTCGCGAAGTCGCCCAGGGAACGGGCGAATTCGTCCGTAAGGTCGGGAAGCTCTCGTATCTTGCGGCTGTCCAGGTCGATCTGGAGGCGCTGCTCTTCCCCCCGGCGCTCCTCGTCGGGGAAATCGTCCGGGAAGCGTACGGTGAAGGTCCCACTCTTGCCCGGTGACAGAGTCTGGATCGCCTTCTCCACGTCCGGAAGAGCGTCACCTTGCCCCAGGACGAGGTCGTAGGACCGCGGGTCGCCGAGCTCCCCATCCTCCTCGAAGCGACGGATCTCCACGGAAACCAGATCGCCCTCTTCCGGCGTTCCCTCGTCCACGGGCTTCCAGACCCCGTTCTGCTCCCGGAGCCGCTCCACGACCCGCTTGAGGTCCTCGTCGCTCACCTCCACCGCGGGGCGCTCCACGCGGAAGCCCCCAAGACGGCTGAGTTCGATCTCCGGTGAGACGTCGAAGGCGATCAGGAACGTCAGCTGGGAGCCGGTCTCGAACTGGATGTCCTCCACCTCGCCTTCGCTGATGGGGCGGAGGGATTCGATCCGGAGAGCTTCTCGGTAAGCCTCACCGATGATTTGGTCCAGGGTCTCCTGCTGAAGGGAGGGACCATACCTCTTCTCGAGGACGCTGGCGGGCACCCGGCCCTTCCGGAAGCCCTTCAGCTTGAGTCGCCCGGCCAGCTTCCGCGCCGCCTGTTCTCGCTCCTGCTCCACGATGTCGGCCGGCACCGTGACCTGCAGAGTACGCCGCCAGCGTTCTCCGATCCGGACGTCGATCTTCAACCTGGATCCGTCAATGCTCATACAACCCTGCTAGGCCAAGAAGAGAGGAGTGCGAAAGGGGGGACTCGAACCCCCACGGCTGAATGCCACGAGATCCTAAATCTCGCGCGTCTACCAGTTCCGCCACTTTCGCGGGGACGATGCGCTCGAAAGATAACCGAGCCCCAAAACCGCATCAACACAGGACATGCGGGGGCTCTGAAAGGAAGTGGGCACGGAAGGCATTGAGCCCCGGGAACATCCCCGGGGCCCTGGGTCACCGTCTCCGGCGGGCAACCTCGAGGGGACGCTCCTCGCCCGTTTCCGTGGCCGCCGGACCTCTGCGACGGCCCATTAGGAGGGCGGGACCCGGATGTACCGGACCTGGGTCGTCCCCGTGTTGTCGGCCAGCAGCAGGGAGACGACCTGCCCCGGCCGGACCCTGTCGAGCGCATCCTTCACGTCGTCGGCGTCTCCTATGCGCTCACCGTTGACTTCCAGAATCTTGGCTTGGGCCGGAACGCCCTGTCGACTGGCGGGGCCGTCCAGCTGAACGTCCGTGATCACGGCGCCGCCCGGCTCCGGGTAGTTGAACGCCTCGGCCAGCTCGGGTGTCAGGTCCGCCACCTCGATGCCGAGCTTTTCCTCGGCGCGGGCCACGCGCTCCTCACGGCGGGGCTCGGGGCCCCGGTTGATGGGAGCCTCGTCCAACTGCCCCCGGATCTCGCGTGGCTCCCCGTTCCGGAAGAGCTCCACTCGCACCGGGTCCCCGGGCCTCTTTCGCGCCACGAGCTGCTGCAGCTGACCGCTCCGGCTCACGGACACGCCGTCGATCGACACGATGACATCTTCCCTTTCGATTCCCGCGGCTTCGGCGGGGCTGTCCTCGGTCACGCTCTGCACGAGGACGCCCGAGACGTCCGGCAGACCGAGATACTCGGCTGCCTCAGGAGTGATGTTCGTGATCTGCACTCCCAACCAGGGCCTGCGCACGACACCGTACTCGATAAGGTCTTCCATCACCCGGCGGGCGAGGTTGACCGGAATCGCGAAACCATATCCCTGGTAGAATCCGGTCTGGCTGGCGATGGCGGAGTTGATGCCCACCACCCGCCCCTGGATATCCACCATCGGGCCACCGGAATTACCGGGGTTGATCACCGCGTCGGTCTGGATGAAATCCTCGATAGCGAAGCCCGACGTGAAATCGTCGAAATCTGGGTCCCTGAGGAGTTCGTTCTGAATCAACTGCAGCCCTCGGCTCTTCGCACTGATGATGCCGGCCGTCACCGTGTAGTCCAGCTGGCTCGCCGCGCCCCCGAATCCGGGGTTTCCCACCGCCAGCACCCATTCCCCTACGCGGACCCTGTCCGAGTCTCCGAAGCTCAGGGTGGGGAAGCTAGAGCCCTCGATCTTGACCACCGCTACGTCGGTGGTGGGGTCGGAGCCCACCAGGGTCGCGTCGAAGCGCCGGCCGTCCTCCAGCCACACGGTGATCTCCGTGGCGTCGGTGACGACGTGGTCGTTCGTGAGGACGTAACCGTCGTCCGACACGAGGAACCCACTGCCTCCAGAAACCTGGGGAATCGACTGCTGGTCTTCCTCGTCGGGGAGATTGAAGAAGCGACGGAACGCTTCCGGAACCTGGCGGGACGCGAACCGAGGCTTGCGGACCTCGATTCGCACCACCGCCGGCGTCACTGCCTCCGCGATATTCACGAAGGCCTCGCTGAGATCGCGGGCGGGGCGGACCGCCTCCTCCGAGACCTGTGGGGCCTCGCTGACCACGGGCATGGCATGAGAGTCATCCGTCCAGCCCATGCCAGACGCGAGGCCGACGCCGAACAGGAAAGCGACGGTCATGTAGAGAAAGACTGTAGCCTTGGCTCTCAACGGATCGAACATCTTCTGCACCTTCGTCTGGTTTCTCACGCGCGGGCGGCGGCGGCCGTTTCTCCCCCGCTCGCCCCGCTTCTACCCTGTGCCATGGGGTCGGGTCCGGCAGTCCTCGGCTCGCATCGACGACGGCCGTCGTCCGAGCCGTGCTTGTTGGACGAGACCCTACCCCTCCACCGTTGCCTTACGGACGTCGTCCCCTGGTGACGCTCTCTTCAGAGGTGCCTGGCTGGCCGGCACGTCGCGGAGACGGCCGGCTCGGGAGCGAACGAGATCCGCGGAGCCAGCCGTCGAAATTGGACCTTCTACTTGTCCTCTTCCACGATCTCGTAATCGGCTTCCACGACCTCCTCCTCCTCCGTGGATGGCTCGGTGACGTCCTCCTCGGGGGAAGTGGCCTCGGACGTGGCGGAGGCAGCCTCCTGGGCTTGGGATTGATACATTTCCTGCCCCGCTGCGCTGAAGGCCTGCATCAGCTCGTCCCGAGCGGAATTCAGCTCCGGGAGGTCATCACCCTTCAGGACTTCCTTGGCCCGAGCCACCGCTCCATCGAGCCTTTCACGGGTGGAGGATGACACCTTGTCACCCCACTCCCCTGTGTCCTTCTCCACCTGATAGACCAGGGAATCCAGCTGGTTGCGGGCCTCGACCTTTTCGCGCCGACGCTCGTCCTCGTCCGCATGGGCTTCCGCATCCCTGACCATCCGATCGATCTCGCTGTCCGTGAGCCCGCTGGACGCCTCGATTCGGATCTTCTGCTCCTTGCCCGTGGCCCGATCCTGCGCCGTCACGTGGAGGATTCCGTTGGCGTCGATATCGAAGGTGACCTCGATCTGGGGCATCCCGCGCGGTGCGGGGGGGATCCCAGTGAGCTGGAACTTCCCGATGGTCTTGTTGTCCAGGGCCATCTTGCGCTCACCCTGGAGGACGTGGATCTCCACGGTTGTCTGGTTGTCCTCCGCTGTGGAGAAGATCTCCGCCTTCTTCGTGGGAATCGTGGTGTTGCGGGTGATGAGAGTGGTCATCACGCCGCCCAGGGTTTCGATGCCCAGCGAAAGCGGAGTGACGTCCAGGAGCAGCACGTCCTTGACGTCACCCGCCAGCACGCCGCCCTGAATCGCTGCGCCGACTGCCACCACCTCGTCTGGATTCACCCCCTTGTGGGGGTCCTTTCCGAAGAAGTCCTTCACCACCTGCTGGATTTTGGGGATCCGGGTAGATCCGCCCACCAGGATGACCTCGTCGATCTCACTGGGGCTGAGCCCGGCATCCGAGAGAGCCTTCTCCATGGGTGGGATGACCCTCTGCACCAGCTCGTCCACCAGCTGCTCGAGCTTGGCACGGCTGAGAGAGTAGTTGAGGTGCTTCGGACCCTCCTGAGTGGCCGTGATGAAGGGCAGATTGATGTCGGTCTGCATCGTCGTGGAGAGCTCCATCTTCGCCTTCTCGGAGGCCTCCTTGAGGCGCTGCAGGGCCATGGCATCCTTCGACAGGTCGATCCCCTGATCCCTCTTGAACTCGGCCACGAGCCAGTCGATGATCTTCTGGTCGAAGTCGTCACCGCCCAGGTGGGTGTCCCCATTGGTGGATTTCACCTCAAACACCCCATCGCCCAGCTCGAGGATGGAGATGTCGTACGTTCCTCCTCCCAGGTCGAAGACCGCGATCTTCTCGTCCGCCTTCTTGTCCAGCCCGTAAGCCAGGGAGGCGGCGGTCGGCTCGTTGATGATTCGCAACACTTCGAGCCCCGCGATCTTGCCCGCGTCCTTGGTGGCCTGGCGCTGCGCGTCGTTGAAGTAAGCGGGGACGGTGATCACCGCCTGCGTCACCTTCTGGCCCAGGTAGTCCTCGGCTGTCTGCTTCATCTTCTGAAGGATCATGGCCGAGATTTCGGGTGGATTGAATGTCTTGTCGGCGTTGGGGATCCTGACCTGAACGCGGCTCTGGGTGTCGCTGGTAACCTCGTAGGGTACGAGCTTCCTTTCGGACGAGACCTCGTCCGACTTCCGTCCCATGAAGCGCTTGATGGAGAAGACCGTGTTTGCCGGGTTCGTGATGGCCTGGCGTCGAGCGACCTGACCTACCAGACGGTCGCCATCCTTCGTGAAGGCCACCACGGAAGGGGTCGTGCGCCCTCCCTCCGAGTTGGGGATGACGACGGGCTCGCCCCCTTCCATGACCGCGACCACTGAGTTCGTCGTCCCTAGATCGATGCCGATAACCTTACCCATGATACTCCTCTCGTGGCGTCCTGGACTGCTGGGGGCGCTCCCTCGGAGGGGCGCTTTCGACGGCCCGCCTCCGTGCAACGTCCATGCCCACCTGACGAGGCCCAGGAACCGCCAAGTTGGCGGATTCCCGGGGTGTTTCCGGCCGGACTGGCAGACAGGAGACGAAGAGAAGGTGCGGGATTGACGGGGTTGGAGATCCCGGGGTCTGGCACCTCCTCGCTCCCGGGTCTATCGTTCCGTGCCCTGTTCCTCCAGGACCAGCTTCATGTTCCCACTACGAGACGACAACCCCACCGAGATCCTTCCGTTCTTCACGGTGGCCATCATCGCCGCCTGCGTGGCGGTGTGGGTCCTTGTGCAGGGCGGGGGCATGTCAGAGGGTCCGCTCGTTTCTTCCGTCTGCACCTTCGGAGCAATCCCGGCGGAGATCACCGGTCTGACCGGGGGAAGAACGGGCGTGCGCCTGGCCCCGGGGACCCACTGCCCCTTTGGAGGTCTCACCTGGGAGGCGGCAGTGACGTCCATGTTCCTGCACGGGAGCTGGATGCATCTGATCGGGAACATGTGGTTTCTCTGGATCTTCGGGAACAACATCGAAGACTCCATGGGTCACCTGCGGTTCCTGTTGTTCTACCTGCTCACCGGAATGATCGCGTTGGGCGCGCACGTCGTGTCCCAGCCGGACTCGCCGGTGCCAACGGTGGGAGCCTCCGGCGCCATTAGCGCCATCATGGGCGCCTACCTCATCCTCTATCCACGGGCGAGGATTGACACGCTCTTCTGGATCATCATCATCATCAAGGTCATCCCTCTGCCTGCCTGGCTGATGTTGGGCTACTGGTTCCTGATCCAACTGGCGTCTTCAACCGCCCAGGGGCCAGCCGCTTCGGGAGGCGTGGCCTTCTGGGCCCACATTGGTGGCTTCATCGCTGGCCTCGTAATGGTGAAGCTCTTCAGCGCCCGCCACCTGGTGACCGCCAAGCGGTCTGGCGTCCGGCTCTCTAGAGATCAGATTCCGCGCGGAGGATGGTGGTGAGGGCTCCGGTTGGCCACAGGGCCCTTCCAGGCTGCCCGCGCCGCGCGCAAACCCCTGGAAATCCGCGATGATCAGACCGAGGAGACTTCTGACGGGCCTCTGGGCCGTGGCTGCGGTGCTGCTCCTGGTGGGCATGGGCGCGGGCGCGATGGAGGCGGGGAGCCCCGCCTCCGATGGGGGAATCCTCGAGGCGAGGACGTCGCGGAGTGGCGGGCCGTGGAGTCCCAGCGCCCGGATCGGTCAAGAGGTCACGGTGGAAGCCTCCACGTCGATCTCCGGTGTCCCGCCCTCAGACGCGGCGCTTTCAAGCTGGTATCCTGCAAGCTCCCAGGAGGCCCAACCGATTCAGGGTGGGCCGGGTACGCGTCCCCAGCTCGACACGCCTCTGTTGGCCCGCCTCCGCTCCGTCATCGGGTTGCTCGTACTGAGTCTCCTCGCCTGGCTGTTCTCGGTGGACCGCCGAAGCATCGCCTGGCGTGTGGTGATCTGGGGGCTCGCGCTGCAGTTCGCGTTCGCGTTCATCATCCTGAAGACCCCCGTGGGACTTGCCATCTTCGATCTGGCGAACGACGTCGTTGTCGCCCTGCTCGGCTTCACCGTGGACGGGGCTCGCTTCATTTTCGGCGATCTGGTCTGGAACAACGTGCCGGTGGGGACGGGCATGCCCGGCACCAACGCGCCCATGATGGAAGCTCCGGGGCAGGTGGCGCGGACGGGGGCGTACTTTGCCTTCAACGTCCTCCCTACAATCATCTTCTTCTCTTCCCTGATGACCGTGCTCTACCACCTGGGCGTGATGCAACTGGCCGTCAAGGGCGTCGCGTGGGTGATGCAGAAGACCATGAGGACCTCTGGCGCCGAGACGCTCTCCGCGGCCGGAAACATTTTCGTGGGCCAGACGGAAGCTCCCCTGCTCATCAAGCCGTTCGTCGAGAGCATGACCATGTCCGAGCTCATGGCGGTCATGACGGGGGGGTTCGCCACGGTCGCTGGCGGTGTGATGGCGGCCTATGTGGGGATGCTGTTGACGTATTTCCCGGACATCGCTGGCCACCTCATGGCTGCCTCGGTCATGTCGGCTCCCGCTGCTCTGGTGTGCGCCAAGCTGATGTATCCCGAGGATGGGGAACCTCGGACCAAGGGCACCCTCGCCATCGAGGTGGAGAAGCCGGATGTGAACACCATCGACGCCGCGGCTCGAGGTGCCCACGAGGGGCTCCACCTCGCCCTGAATGTCGGGGCGATGCTCCTGGCCTTCGTGGCCCTCATCTTCATGGCGAACGCCCTGATCGGCTGGGCCGCCGGACTGGCGGGGATCGAGGGTCTCACGCTCGAGAAGATCCTGGGCTGGGTCCTGGCTCCCCTCGCCTGGCTCATGGGAGTGCCGTGGCAGGACGCCTCCACCGTGGCATCCCTGATGGGCGTCAAGACGGTGCTCAACGAGTTCTTCGCCTACCTTCAGCTCTCCTCCATCCTGAGCAGCGGAGCTCTGGAGCCGCGTTCGGTAGTGATCGTGACCTACGCCCTCTCGGGCTTCGCCAACTTCTCGTCCATCGCCATTCAGCTCGGGGGCATCGGAGGGATCGCGCCGTCCCGTCGTCACGACCTCTCTCGGATCGGGCTCCGCGCCATGATCGCTGGGTCCATCGCCGCCTTCATGACCGCCACGGTGGCAGGAGCATTGCTGTGAGAGGGACGGCTCTGGCGGAGGCTGCCGCCGCCCTGCGGGATCGTCTCCAACATCGGCCCGAAGCACTGGTCGTGCTGGGATCAGGTCTCGGCGAGCTGGCCGGGATGCTGAAGCGACCCGTGGAGGTTCTCTTCGAAGAGGTTCCGGGTCTGCCGGCGGCAGGAGTCCCTGGCCATGCAGGTCGGTTTCTGGGTGGCATCCTGGAAGGAAGGCGGGTCCTGGTGCAGGCTGGGCGCTATCATTTGTACGAAGGTCACGGTCCGGACGTGGTGGTGGCGCCGGTGCGGATTGCCGGACTCCTCGGTGTACC
>JBDHKE010000211.1:0-3758 GCA_039586555.1 Gemmatimonadota bacterium
TTGGACACGACGACGGGCTGGCGGTCTACGAGCAGCTCGGGCTCGACCGCGCGTTGGTAGGCCTCGTGGAACGGAAAGATAATCTCAGCCGCGGTGTCACCCAGGCGGTATGCGCGGAGGTTCGACTCGAAGATCACCCTGTTTTGGTTGACGTCCAGGTTACCCTCGAGCGGCTCTGGCTCGAGGAATGCCCACACGTCATCCTCGACAGCAGCCCCCGGAAGGCTGAAGGGGGGCTCGCTGATTCGCGTGAGCGCCCGTCCATCGGCGCCCAGTTGGCCGATCGGGCGAACTTCGCCGGTCGCGCGCTCTCGCGCGACAATGGCCGCGTCCGTCGCATCCGAGTCAAAGTTGACGCCCTTCCCGAAGACGGATTCGTCCACCTCGGTCACCAGCGCGCGATCGGTCGCGTCCCCTCCAACGAGGAAGTTGAGGCTCACGACTCCCTCGATTGTGGCCCGTCCCTCGGCTATCCCGGTGCCCGCGCCCGCTGCCGTGATCAGGCTGGAAACGTCGTAAACGGGAGGACCGCAGACCCCACCCCCGGGCAAGCAGCTACGATGGCTGGTGCAGGCCGCCCCCGCATTTGTTCCTCCGACACACCTCGCGGAGACACACGTGCCTCCTCCCTCCTGGCATTGCTCGTCTGCCGTGCAGGCCTTTCCGCTGTGTACACCTCCCTGGCACTGGGTAAACGTAGGGCTGAAACGAAAGAGTCTGTGCACACCGGCCGGCGCGTCGACACTGCCGAAGACCTGTCCGAGAGCTTCGGCGGAGAGCTCGAAGACGGGGGCCACCGGGCGACCGTTCAGGGCTCTCGAGTCGCCGCCGGTCCTGCTCAGGTCGGGTGGCTCGGAGCCCTCCCCGAAGGCTCCGGACAGCACCGCGCCGGAGACGAGCAGGGGGTAGGGCTCACCGCCGACGCGCACGAGCACAGCCGAGTAATTGAAGGGGACGTAGGCGTTCCCGAAAAGGTCCGTAGCGAAGCGGAACTCAACAGGTCCCGTGGCGGTGCAGATCGAGTTGGGGTCATTGGGATCCTCGGCGCAGACATCCTCGAATCGGTTCTCCGGGGGGAGGGCCGTGAACGTCGGGAAGACGGGATCGAGACGCTCTGCATCCGTGCGGCACGTGGAATCGAGCTCGTAGAGCTCGTCTACACAGGCGACCAGCGACTCCGTTGAATCTGCGCAGCGCGTCGTCGCGAGGCTGCAGGGAAGGGGGTCTGTTGCCAAGGTCACCGCGAGCTTCGCGGGGCCGGTCAGTGTGTCCCCCTCGGGCGGGCCAGACGCAGGAGCAGTTGGAAAGTCGAAGCCGAGGCGCCTCTCGAAAACGCCGCCTCCCAGGTCCACGTCTCGGATTCGGAGCGGCGCCTCGCCCGGCTCCAGACAGGTGAGGGTCCCTCCGTTCGGAAGCGGCTCTCCCAGGTCGGTACAGGTGTTCGGGTCGTCGAAGCCAGCGCAGTTAGCTCGCAGCAGGTACATGTTGTGCGGGGCGTCCGGGACCGTGGGCGTGAAGACGATCGACACGGCGTACTGGGACACATCGAGGGGGAACCCCGGCGATGCCGAGCGGGTGGCCTGGTCACAGAGCCCGGGTCTCACCAGGAGCTCGACGCTGCGCCCGGGCGCTGCAAAGGCCCGCGTGCTACTGCCGAGCGCGGCGCGGTACCGATCGGTGACCTGCGGAATGACGTCGCAGAGCGCACGAACGTCACCAGGAGCAAGTACCAGCAAGCCCACCAGCAACGCTCCGAAGCGCGCGATCCCCACCTTCGAGATAGACGAAGAGCTCAGCCCCCTTACCGACATCGCACCATCCTCCTCCTAGCGTCCGTTGTAGCCTGCAACCTAGAAGCGACGTTCAAGGACCCCGTAGGGTGACGCCCCGGCCCAATTCCCCAAGTCTTTGCTTTTCTATCGAACAGGCGACCAGAAGTCAAGATAATGTACAGCTGCATGCTGTATTTTTGAGCATAGATTCGGGATCCAGCACTCCGATGGGAGGACGGTCGTGCGTGCACCAGGGGGCAACGGGAACCCAAGCGCCGGGAATCTGTGGAGCTGAACGAGGGTAGCCCAGCCGTCCCTCCCCTTCACTTTACGCTAGAGACCGATCAGTGCTTCTAAATTTCTCCAGCGAGCTGGTCCAGATCTCGCTCCAGCTCAAGCTTTTCAAAGATTTCTCTTGCGTTTTGCCGACACGTGGCAGCGTCGAGTCCGTCCATCCACCGGGCGGGGCTCCCCTCGGCTCCAAGGCGCCGGGCGACCTCCGCATAGGCCCGGCCGAGCTCCGGCTGAGCCCCGAGCGTCTGACCGCTCTCGATACTCTTGCGCCACCACTCCAGCGCGTTGCCGGGCTTGCCCGTGAGCCAGTGGAACACGCCTGCGAGACGATAGACCTCGGTCCTTCTCGACGCGCACTTGGAGGCGACCCCGAGGGCTGCCCGGCCACTCTCTCGGGCTCGCTTGCGGTAGCTCCTCCACCTCACACGGTCGCCGCCAGCGCCTGCCGCATCCAGCTCTGCCAGATCCAGAAGGAAGCGCGAGCGCAGATAGTTGCTCAGCTGGTACGGAGGAACCCGCCCCCGTCCCGCCCTCGCGACGATCGCCGCGCACTGAGCCAGCGTTTGCCCGGCGCTCGCGCGGTCATCCAGCAGCACCTGCGCTTTGGCCTTGCCGCCTAACGCGTGAACGTGGAGCAGGTCCTCCGGATTTTCCTCGTAGTATGCATCCGCTGCGACCACCGCCTCTTCCAGTCGACCTTGCTCCAGGGCCAGGAACATGGTCAACGCGTAGTGGGTCGATTTTGCCAGCTCGTACTCGTACTGATCGCGGATCTTGGCGATCTGCTCCATGCGCTCGCGAGCTGCCGCGAATTCCCCTGTGGAGATCTTCTTGTCCGCATGGGTGCCGAGATACGTAACGACATCCCAGAGCTGGCCGTACTGGAGGCTCTCGTGGACGAGTGCCTCCTCGATCTCGTGCTCGTCCCTCCAGTCGCCCTGGAACATGTGGTGCAAGAAATTGACCGTCCGATACATGAACAAAGAGGGGACGTCGTCCTCCCGCACGAGCGGACGTGCCAGGTCCAGGAACCGGCGGCTGATCGCGAAAGAGACGCCACCGTAGGAGAAGATCTGGCTCGACCCGGCGAACACGCGCCCCGAGGTGGGAACCGTGGCGGGATCGACTTGTAGCAGCTTCCCGACCATCCCCACGCTATCGAAGACGAACCTCGTAGGATCCGCGGTAATCTGGCACTGGCCGCGCTCGAACATGAGATCGATGGCCTCGCACTGGATCGGCGTCGCAGGCGGCGCCCTGCGGATCCTTTCTGGGACGTAGAGCCGCACAATCACCGAAATCAGATCGCGAACCAGTCCCAGAATGCGTGCTCGGTCGCTCCGCCGAACCCGTTCTCCCAGACATTCGAGTGCCTCGTCGAACTCCTGTTCCGCCTCGATGAGCTGACCTCGATGGAAGAGCGCCAGGGCGATGTTCTTCCGAAGCAGTGCCTTCTTGCTCGGATCCCCTCCTTCCCCGTACAGCTGCAGGTAGAGCTTCGAAGCCTCCCTGAAGAAGTGCAGGGCCTGGCTCGACGCCGCGACCCTCGCGGCTTCGTCGCCCGCTCGAAAGAGGTATTCCTCCGCACGCTCCGCGTCTCGGCCCATACTGAAGTGGAACGCCAGCATGCCATCGAAGCCCGGCACGTCTTCCGACAATCGGGACTCGATCGCGCGCGCCACCTGCAGATGA
>JBDHKE010000212.1:0-4738 GCA_039586555.1 Gemmatimonadota bacterium
GAGTTTTCCATGATCGCCTTCATCCCCTTGATCAGGCAGGAGCGTTTCAAATCGTTTCCCCTCATGTTCGCCCATTCGGGGAGCTTTTTCAGGTAGTACTTCTTGTAGCAGTTGAGAACTTCCCGCATGAGTTCCTCGCGTGTCATCGCCTTGGGCCTTATGACCGGCTCCACCAGATTGTATTTCGAATAATCGGTAACCTCGATGTGGGGCTTCAGGCTCTCGTACATATCCGCGTACGGCCAGGGGGCGAGCAGGAGGAAGTGCATGTAGTCAGCGTTGTACTCGCAGGCAAGCTCCAAAGTCTCCCTGATCGATTCGGCTGTTTCGTTGGGAGTGCCGAGAATGAGCGAGCTCTCGACGATCATCCCGGCATCCTGGATCAGTTTGAGGGCCTCCCTCGAGTCCTCGAACCTGGTTTCCTTCCTGAATTCCGCCAGCCTCTGCTCGCTCGTGGCCTCGACGCCGACGTATATGAAGAGTATGCCTGCTTCGCGGTAGCGGTGGAGGATGTCCCGGTCGCGCAGGATATCCGAAACGCACGTCTCGAGGAGAATGTGGGCGCCCAGTTTCCTCTCGATGAGGAGCTCGAGGATCTTTTCCCACCGCTCTCGGGAGTACGTCGGGTACTCGTCCGCGATGAAAAAGACGTTTATCCCATACGTTGTGGCGAGGTGCTCCACCTCCGCTACGAACTTGTGCGGGTCGCGCTCTCGGTATGAGCCCTGCCAGAACTTGTGCTGCGAGCAGAAGGCGCAGGAATGGACGCAGCCGCGGGACGAGCTCACGATCGCCACCGTGGAGTTATCGATGAAATAGAGCGGGTAGTCCGACCAGTTCACGAGGTGCCAGGCGGGGGAGAGCGCGTCGAGGTCCGCGACGAATTCCCTCGGCCCGGTCCGGACGAACCCCCCATCGAGGCCAAAAGCGATTCCCGGGACGGTCGAAGGGTCGCGCCGTGTCCTGTGCGCCTCCAGAAGCTCCGGCGCCGTCAGTTCGCCCTCGCCGAGCACGCAGTAGTCAACCCATTGGCCGTCGCCCGTGAATATCTCCTCGGAGCAGAAGGTGGGGTGAACGCCGCCCAAAAAGGTGGTGACCTCGGGGAGTTCTTCCTTTGCAATCTTCAATACCCCAGTTGCATCGTTTATCGTGGCCGTTATTGCCGTGACGCCGACAAAATCGGGTGCGGAGGACCGGATGTGCTGCCGGATCAGGTCGAAGTCGTGGAACTTCGACATGGCGTCGTAGATCTCGACCTCGAAGCCGGCCCTTTCGAGCTCACCGGCGATATAGGTGAAGCCCAGGTTGGGCCACCGGCCCGCCGATTCCACCACACCGCAGTGGTACGGTGGTGTGACGAGCATGACTCTATTCGGCTTTTTCATCGCGCCCCTTTATCAAAAGCTTGCGTGCCCTCATGTAGTAAACGAGCCCCAGCACGACAATTCCCGTGAAGATGACGTGCTTGACGACGAGGAGCGTTACCTGGCTCTGGCCTGCGGCCGCGTTCCATTCGTAACTCCCATACGCAAAGGCACGAATGACCCCGAAAAGGACGACTCCGGCAAGGCTCAGCTTCACCATGAGTGAGAGGGTCTTCACCACGCCGATCATACCTGTTCCGGGGTGAGAGCCCTGACGTCTCTTTCGCAAAATGGACCACAGGAGCACCGTCCCGACAAGCCAGCCGGCCGCGCTCAGGTCGTGCAGGAAGTTGTTCAGCAGTACGAGTATGCCCAAGGAAGATCTACCTCCCGATTGTCTGCTCCTTTCGTTTCCCCCTCAACCCTCCCGGCACCCCGTTCATGGCCCCGGGTGGACAGAGGGCGAAAACCACTCCACCCCCCAGAAGGAGATCGCCACGACGAGCAACCCGAGGACTGTCAGCCACGCGGCGCGCCTCATTCTCCACCCCAGGAAGGAGCGGGCATGGAGGTAAAACGCGTACACGAGAAAGGCTACCAGTGACCACGTCTCCAGCGCGTCCCAGCTCCAGTAGTGACCCCAGAGCTTCTTGGCCCAGAGAGCACCCGAAACGAGCATCACCGCGTGGTTGATGAAGCCGAGGACGATGAAGCGGTAGCTCGCGAGATCCAAGGCCTCGGACTCGGGGGCCTTGATAATCGGGTTCCAGGAGGGGAACCCCTCCTTCAGCAGGAGGAGCACGGCCGCACCCGTGGAAATCACATAGCACCCGAAGGCGAGCCAGGCAAAGATGACGTGCACGACGAGCCACGGGCTCTGGTAAGCGGGGCCCATGGGCACCGGCTCGCCTCTGGACATGAATCCGTATCCGAGGACCAAGAATACTATGGGAGTCACCACGAGGCCTACGGAGCGCTCCGCCCTGCGCACCTTCTCGAATGCGAGAAAGATCAAGACCGTGAACCACGTGCCCGTGAGGTTGAGCTCATAGGTATCGGTTACGGGTGGGTGTCCTCCCGCCATCCAGCGGACGATCGCCGTGGCCGTGTGGAAACCCAGCCCCATCCAGAGGATCCAGACGGCGTACGTTACGCCCCGCGCCTTTCCGCCCATGAAACCGAAGAGGTGGAGGCAGAAAGCGCCCACATAGGCGAAAACCGTAACCCAGAAGAGGATGATCTCGGCCTGTGGCATCATTTGGCTCTCCATCGATCAAACGATAATACCCGTGTACATGGGCTCAAAGCGTAGGAGGGAGGGTGACTTCAATTCCTTCCTCATGCCTCCAGTCCATCGTCCTTGTCGCCTTTCCCCTGTCTCCGTGACCTCCCCGGCGGACCGGTTCCTCCCTGAACCACCTCCCGAGGTCCGGCAAATACCTCAGAACGAGTGCTCCCATCCCGAGCCAGAGGGAAACCATCACTATGGGATACCCCGGGTCCTGAACGACTTGAAACGCCGCCCACCGCCTCAGACCGGCAAAGAGGAAGGAGTATTCCCCCAGGGCAAGCCTCCCCCCGGAGGGTAAATGTCCATGCGAGACCACTCGCCCGGAACCGTCCTCCATCTCTATGAGGAGGAGGGGATTGTCGGGCGCGTCCCCGGCCTTTCTCACCGTGTCATTATCCCGGGAGAAGCTCGGGTAGAGCGTAATTATGACCCGTTGTCTCAAAAAGGGCAATGGTACAAAGTCCCGGTACTCCCTCTCTGCCCCCTTGCCGAAGGTCTTGAGGGCGACGAAGGAGTCGAGGAGGAGCTTTCCGCTCCCCGCATCCCGGATCACGAGGCGAGGGGAGAAGCCCGTCTCGCGTTGTGTGAACGTCAGGCCGTTATATGCGATCGGTTCGTTGAATTTAACCTCTCCTTCCACCCCTTCCATCCCGCGGGAGCGAATCTCAAGATGTGAGGTGGCAGCGATCGGATATCTCTTCCTCTCGTATTCTATGTTGACCTTCTTGAGAAAAACCAGGAACTCTCCCTCACGCTCCGGCCGAAGTCTCTCCCCGAGGAGCCGGAAAGAGCCGTCGTGACGGGCCAGCAAACCCCGCTGTCCTTCGGTCAGGACAATGAACCCATTCAGTCGTGCTGCGGCACTCCAGAGCCCGCCTGAAAGAAGCGCGATAAGGCTGAGGTGAACGAGAAAAAAGCCCACCCTCTCGATGGCTTTCGGACCCTTGAGGACAGAAAAGCCCCCTTCCCTGAGAAGGTGCAAAACCGTGCACGTGAGCGTGTTAATTCCCAGGAGAAAAATCGTGGCGAGGAAAGGCCATGAGCGGAAGACGTGGAACAGACCGAGGGGTTTCAGCGCGCCCGTGAGGATCGGATGGGCCGCGCCTTCCTGCGGCAGAACGGCACCAACAATTGAGAGCAAGATGAGTAGGAGCACGAGGACAAGGGCCAGCTTTGAGGAACTCAGCCCATTGAGCAGGATGGTTGACAGTCGATATCGTGCCGACATTCAATGTTCTTCCTCGGAAGTTCCTTTCCTAACAATAGTTCCGCTATTTTTATCCCTCTGACTGATTGCGGAGCGCTGGGCGCTTCCTGCGCAGCACTACCGGGTATAATCCTTCCCCGCCCTCGAAGTACCGGCGTGGTTGCAATCACCACCTGAGCACTCACCGAGGGATCCATTTATCTGCCACCCCCCGATCCAGCCACCGAGCATGAAATGTTCCGTGGGTCCGGCTGCAAAAGAGGTGGTCGTGGACCAATCGAAGCTGCCCCCGTGAATGTTGCCGCGCCCTGCACCGTTATCATAGTAAGGGCCTCCTCCTTTAGGCTGATCGCCGAAATTGACAATGCCCCCGTGGCACCCCATGCAGCCCAGTTCGTTCCCCCCGGCTGCGCTGTGCTGATTCTGGCCGGCCCCGTGGTACTCGAATATGCTCCCCACGCTCTCCGGGTCGCTGGAGCTCACATACACGCTCGCCTTGTGGCATGTGGTGCAGAAGGCCTCCACCGTTGCCCCCATCCCTGACGGAAGGAGTCCCGGATCTCCTGCGTTTCCCGCCGCTTCCATGCCTTGGGGAGATTCGAAGTCTATGGCAGTGCGGAGCATCCGCTGGTTGCTGCCGCCGTGCCCGTTTGCCGCGTGGCAGTCGAAGCAGGAGATCACGTCGTGGCCGTCGCTGTTGGGGCCTCCCGTCGAATCCTGGTTCCACGGCACCTCCATGGTAATGTTGTTGCCGTTGCTCGGGCTCGGGATGGTGTAGGGATTGCTTCCCGCGCCGCGGACCGCGTGGTGGAAGCTGTTATTCGGATCGAAGCGCGAAAAGACATCGGGGACATCACGGGTGCTGGACGAGAAAGG
>JBDHKE010000213.1:0-3750 GCA_039586555.1 Gemmatimonadota bacterium
TGTCCAAACTGGGTGAGCGGACGTTTCGCGCGGTCCGGCTTTGGGCTTCCTGCCGGGAGCATCGTGACACCGAGGGGGAAGGTCGCCACCCGGGTGTATCGCTCGATCTGTACGGCGAGCGTCTTGGGATCCATGGCTCGTACCTCCATGAAGGGAATTGTATCCCTCTCGTGCCTGCCGAGCGGTGGATGCCGGAAACACGCGGCATCGGTGCAATCCGTGAGGTCGGGAGCGGGCTCAACGGGGAGTGAGGTCGACGGCCGCGAGCACCTTCCTGGTGAGCGTTCCGAGGGGAATTGATCCGAGCTCCCCGGGGCGCGCCCATCGGTAGTCGCCTTGTGGGAGCGGGCCTTTCAATCTGGCTGAATAGGCGGTCAGGATGATTCTGCGGTGGGTGACCGTGTGGCGGACCCGGGCAAGCGGATCTCCAACATCGAGAAGGAGAGGGGTTTCCTGCCGGGCGAGGAGGCCTGCGAGACGGCGCGCCTGCCCCCGGGCCCCCTGCCGCCCGGCGCGGGCTCTCGTGCGCTGGGCGGGAGCAGCCGCGCGGGACCTTCTGGGGGCCCGCTCTGCATCGAGGTCGGCCCCAGCAGTTCCGGGCAGCTCCCAGAACCGCCCCAGCGAACCCGGGACGCCCTGGCGCATCAGCAGGATCCACCCGGCACGGCGCACGACCGCCGCCGAAGAATGAACTTCGACAGGATCACGACGAGGCCGGCGCGTCGGTATGTGTCCAGTCCGGCCCTGAGCGGATGCCTTGCACGATGCCTTCCATGGGCAGGAGGGGCAGGAGGGCTTCGCCGGAGTGCAGACCAGCGCCCCCAGCTCCATGAGGGCCTGGTTGAAGTCGGAGGCTCCGCGACGGGGTAGGCAGGAAGCCACGATCGAGTGTAGCCTCCTGTGAACCGTGCTCGAGCGGGGGTCGCCCTCGATCCCATGCAGCCGCGCCAGGACACGCAGCGCGTTGCCGTCGAGGGCCGGTTCGGGAAGATCGTACGCGATCGACAGAACCGCCCCGGCGGTGTACTCGCCCACTCCCGGCAGGCGTCGAGCGGCCGCCGGGTCACGGGGGAACACTCCCCCACCGTCAGCCACAACCCATCGGGCCGTTCTGTGGAGATTGCGGGCTCGGCTGTAGTAACCCAGCCCCGACCATGCTGCGAGCACCTCCTCCTCACTCGCACCGGCGAGTGCGCGCCAGCCGGGGAACCTCTTCATGAAGCGAGCGTAGTAGGGGAGCACCGCTTTGACCGTCGTCTGCTGAAGCATGACCTCAGAGACGAGGATTGCGTAGGGATCTGTCGAGCCCCTCCAGGGCAGATCCCTCCTGTTCTTCCGGTACCAGGAGAGCAGCTGTGCGCGCAGTCGGCGCGAAGCAGCCGTGGGGCGAGGTACGGAGGGCGTTGACGGCATTACGGGGCGAACGGGTGGCGCAGGATTCCTCGCCCCATGGCACACCCTGTCCCGGGGTGTTCTGCGCACGGCAACACCCCCAACGGTATGGGAGTGGCCGAAGATGTCTCAGGTCTTCTCAGGGCCGTGCCGTTGCTCCTCATCCTCGCTCTTGACCCGATCCCAGAGGCGATCCATCTCGGCCAGCGTCGCCCGGGAAGGATCGCGGCCAGCCTCGCGAAGAAAACCCTCGACACGACGGAACCGTCCGTCGAACTTCTGGTTCGCCTGCTGGAGCGCCGTTTCCGGATCAAGGCGCAGGTGGCGGGCAAGATTGGCGATCGCGAACAGCAGGTCACCGAGCTCCTCGGCGGCCTCCGGGGTTCCTTCGCCCATCGCCTCCCTCAGCTCCGTGAGTTCCTCCTCGACCTTCGAGAGGACCTGGGGAATGCCGGGCCAGTCAAAACCGACCCGGGCCGCCTTGGTCGTCAGCCGCTGAGCGCGCAGCAGCGCAGGGAGGCTCTTCGGAACGCCGTCCAACGCGGAGGAGGCCCGGTCTCCGGCCTTCTCGGCTCGCTTGATCTGCTCCCACTGCTTGAGAACCTCTCCGGAGGTCTTGGCAGAGGAGTCTCCGAAGACGTGCGGGTGCCGTCGGATCATCTTTTGCGTGATGGTGTGCAGGACCTCGTCGACGGTGAAGTCACCCTTTTCGCTGGCGATCCGCGAGAGAAACACGACCTGAAAGAGAAGATCACCGAGCTCCTCACGAAGAGAGGTCGGATCACCCATCGTGATCGCGTCGATGACCTCGTAGGCCTCCTCTAGCAGATAGCCCTTGAGGTCCTCCATCGTCTGCTCTCGGTCCCATGGGCAGCCTCCCGGGTCTCGCAGTCGATCCATGAGGGATACGAGGGATTGCCAAGCGCTCATGTTTCCTTCCGCCAAGTAGGTGAACACTGATCGGGAGAGCGTTCGTCCGATTTCGCATTCTAGCCCGCTCTGAATGAGACCCACAAGACCGTCCGAGTCTTGAAAGTATTTCGGAACGCGTGCTAGCATCCGATGCCGATCATGAGGGTACGTTATGGTGAAAGATCCATCAGAACGTGACTCGGTCAAGGTCACGGACAAGCGCCATTTCGATACTGATGGCTCTCCTCGTGAGCCATCGAGTGAACGCCCCGGTGACAGGCCCGAGGATGGGAGGCCTCAGGCGGACGGGGTGTCGGGCACGATCGTCGGGCCGGACTTCACGGCCCATCCCGCCGAGCCGTCCGGCCACGGTGCGGCGACCCCCTCCGGTGGCCCGGCCGCGGCCGAGGAATTGCCGTCCGTCGATTTCGCCACCCTCGTCCTTTCATTCAGGGCTTCCGCGCTCGTCCACCTCGGCTTGGTCAAGGATCCGGCCGTGGGAGCGGGCAGTGTCAATCTCGAGGGCGCCCGGCAGATGATCGACATCCTCACCATCCTCCAGCAGAAGACCGAGGGCAACCTGACCACGCAGGAAAAACGGCTGCTTGACGAGGTCCTTTCCGAGCTCCAACTTCACTTCGTAAAGACGAGTCACCAGCAAGCGTCAGAGGAGTAGCGCCGAGAGGCCACCCCACGCCGACTCGCTGGGGAGCGCGTACCGATACCGTGAAGAGGAATCCCCTCAAGAGAGGTTTGTCATGGTCAGGGGGTGGCGTGCGGTGTGCCCGCACCGGCCTGGCCCTGCTGGTCTGTTCACTGATCCCGGTACCGGCGTCCGGCACCATCGTGGACCCTCCCCCCGAGCGGATCGTCCTCCCGCCGGTCCAGACGGATTCGGGCTCCGGAGAGGACTATTCCAGGGAGGATGAGAAAGGCCTCTCCGGGCGCCGCTTCGATTTCGACCGGTACCAGGCACGGGTGGAAGGCTACTGGTTCAAGCGCAAAGCCTTTTTGGAGCAGAACCTCCCCGATGCTGCCGCAGACCAGCTTCGGGCCATTCGTGAGTTGTGCGCCGAGATGGGCGTCGAGAGGCTCACACCTCTCGCGAGCGCGCTGGTGCACGAGGGCAAGGAGTTCCTCGAGGAAGGAAACTTCAGTCGGGCCAAGGCGTCCTTCGAGGGTGCCCTCCACCTCAGTCCGGGGTTGTCTCAGGCTCATGCCGGCCTGGCTTCGACGGCGTGGAAGTCGGGAGAGGGCATCGGAAGCGCGATCGGTCACTGGCTGGCCTCCGTGGTCTCGACCGTGCGTGAGAGCTGGTTCAGTTTTCGAGCCCTCGCCAATGGTCTCGTGGTCCTGATCATCGCCTTCGCCGCGCTCATTTGCGCCATCTCACTCGCGCTCGTACTCCGGCATCAGAGGGCCTTCAGGCACGACGTGGAGGAGGCG
>JBDHKE010000214.1:0-3747 GCA_039586555.1 Gemmatimonadota bacterium
CCCATTGACCTCCTGCCCGACCGTCAGTCTGGCGGGGGGGAACTGTTCGGTGTGCTGGCCGACCTGCTGGACAAGCGGGGCGGGATGGCCATCGCTCATGCCCGCGTTTACGCCCTCTGCGACAACTTCCTGATGAAGCCCGATGAGTCGCGGGAGTTCACGATCATCGACTGCGACCTGATGAAGATGGTCGCCAACACCAACGGCTCTCACGGCTACATCTATCTGAGCGCCTGGCTCAAGCCCGAGTTCTTCGCTCTGGAGGGGGCCAAGTGGTCGGGTGAGAAGGATCCGCCGGAGGTGGGGGACTTCGTTCACACTGCGGTATGGGAGCGCGGGAAGGAGGATGTCCGGGTCCTGGCGAACATCAACCTCCATGGGCACCGCTTCGTCGTCTTCGGGACGGGGAGGAAGGTGCCCGCCAAGGAGCTGCGGCAGCTTCGGGAGTGGCGCCAGCCCACGGTGAGTCTGCCCGGCTCGGGTCGGGGGATCTCCGCTCTGGACAACCTGAGCAAGCCCGCCCTGTCGGTCGGCCTCACAGTCGGCCACGAACTCCTGTGAGACGGAACATCTACAAGGACTTCGATCTGACGGTGGTAGAGGTGCGGCTGTCACTCTCCATCCGTCCAATCTTCAACGACAGCCAACCAACCAAGTGCAAGGACACGACCCCATGAACGCTCGCAACTACATGCCCAGCCCCCTTCTTCACAACCGCACCGTCCTCAACCGCAAGGGCGGCAAGGGCGATCTCAACAACGTCCTGGTCCGGGAGTCCCTGGAGGACATCCGCGACCTGCTCCGCAAGATGGCCAAGCACCAGGAGGCGGTGGACCACGAGCGGACCTTCTCGCAGCTCATGGTGTCCTTCGAGGAGGACTTCGTTCGGGCCCGCCTGATCGACAACTCCGACGAGTCCTGGATCGTCTCCAAGACCGCGTTCCAGCAGATGGACGCCTCGCTGCTCCCCCGCAGCGGTGGCAACTTCCTCCAGACCCTCTCGGGGCTCCCGAACGCGGATGCGAAGAGGGCAGCCACCGGGGTCTGGTACATGTTCGCGCAGCAGGACAACGAGAAGCCCCGCAAGTTCCGGACGGCGCGGACGCGGATGTCGGACGGATCCATCGGGCGGGTCCTGCGGGCGCAGGTGAGCCAGAGCTACGCCAGCTACTCCAACCTGGAGTTCGTGGAGGCGGTCCTCGCCCACACGGAACTCGGTGACCTGAGAGTCATCGACTACCGGGTGGACGACGACGCCATGCGGATCCGGCTGGCGGCGGTCCCCGAAGGGGGCCTCTCGGTGGACAAGCCCTTCCCCATGTTCTGCCTCTCCAACTCGGAGACGGGGCGCCGGACCACGCGGTTCACGGGCGGGCTGTTCCGGGCCATCTGCCTCAACGGCATGGGCTCCTGGGACAAGCAGACCCAGTGGGCCTGGCGACACTACGGCGACGCCGGCCGCATCCAGCAGGGCGTGGCCTCGGCGGCGACCGAGATCAGCACGGCTCTGAACGGCACGCTGGAGGCCTACGAGCGGGCCGCCCAGGTCTTCATCTCGGACACCTTCGGGTTCGTGGACCAGATGCTTGGCAGCATCTCGGGCGTGAGCCAGAAGGTCATCGAGCAGGTCAAGCTGGAGGGCATCGTGGATGAGACCAGCCACAGCAAGGACAGCCTGGCCGGCGTGGTGGACGGCATCACCCTCATCGCGCAGAAGCCGGAGTACGACCTCTTCGCGCAGGACTGGCTGGAGGAGCTGGCGGCCGACGTGCTGCGGCGCGGCCTGGGGATGGCTGACGAGCGTGAGCGCATCTTGGTGGAGGCCTGACCCTGAGTGTGTAGCCACGCCTGAGTAGCGGATGAGAGAGGCGCAGGGGGGCACGGCCTGACCTTCGGGTCAAACAGGTGCCCCACCCTTCTACCCAACAGAGATCAAAGGAGATCACGATGAACGATACCAACATCCCCACCGTCCACCTGCTGGACCTCGTGCCCGACCGCTGCAACTTCATGGACCGGACCTTCGAGAAGTTCGTCCGCCAGTTCATGCGGGACTTCATGCCTGGCCTCAGCCGGATGATGCTCGAAGACAAGCAGGCGGAGTTCGATGAAGACGGCTACGGCTGGGCTGTCATCCCTCGCAGCTACCAGGACCTCGGCCTGAGCGTCGAGCGCCAGGACGACCCCAATGACCCCGAGGAGGGGGTCTACGTGCTCTGGGAAGAGCCCGGGAGCTTCGTCACCCCGGGGGATGACTACCCCGATGTGGACCCCTACGACTACCCCGATCCCGATGGTGTTCTTCCTTCGGGAGTACCCTTCTGGCGAGACGAGGCGGACGCGGAGGAGGTGGCAGAGACCATCGCCCGGGAGGAGAGCCAGCCCACGCTCGGTGCCTACCCTTGGGCCTGGAACTGGTCCTGGATGCCGGACGATCGGATCCACGCGGGAGAGCTGCGCGAGGCCGGTTTCATGCTGGCGACCTACACCAACGAGAACGGCGAGTGGACGTTCGCCGGCATTGACGGGGCTGGGTACTCCTTCGAGGGCGCCCACTTCGCCCGTCTCTGCGCCATCGTTCACGAGAACAGGGCCCGCTACAACTGGACGGTCGAGACGGACAACGGCCCAGCCTACATCACTACCAAGCCTCGCGGCGAGGAGTAGACCATGGACACCGAAACCTACGCAGCCTACAAGCAGGCTCGCTACAACAACAAGACCCTGGCGTCCTGGGGGATCCCCAGCCAGACCCCCGAGAACGCCCTCCGATGGTCCAAGGGGGACCGGGAGCAGGCGGACGACCCGGACTGGGCCGACTGGGAGCCCAAGTTCCTGCGGGACACCTCCGTGAGCTACGGCCCCTACTGCAACAATGAGGTCGTCTTCTCCCAGCCCCTTCCTCCGTGGCTCCAGGCGGTTGCGGTGGAGGGGGACTGGGACCCTGCCCACCTGGGCGTCCGGGTCATCCTGGCTGACGACGAGTGGTTCTCGTACCCAATCGACGCGGCCCAGGAGCAGGGCTTCGATGTGCAGAAGGCCGAGGAGTACCGACCCGGGACGTACCGTGGCTTCGACAACATCGAGTACGACAGAGAGCTGGACCGCCCGGAACGGCACTCGGTCCTGGTGGACTACTCCGGGCCTCGGGATCGCTCGGACTACCGCTGGCTGACCTACGAGGACGACCTCTGCCTGGACCGGGCCCTGTGTGGCATGGCGAAGGGTCCGCGTGCTCAGGTCGAGTTCGCGGATCGGTTGGCGAACGCGGAACAGATGGCGGAGTACCTCCGCGACTGCTGCTCGGAAGACATCCGACCCTACAGCGTCGTGGTGGAGGTCCTCTGGCGGGGGGATGTCGTGGGCATGGCTTCGCTGGGCTGCTGCGAGATGACCTACGAGCAGGCGACCGGAGCGGTCCTGATGGACTGCATTCGGAGCAACGGCCTGCTGGACGAGGCCTGGGACGAGGCCAAGCAGTGGGCGGAGGACGCTGTGGAGATCGCGAAGCAGCAGGCGGCGAGGATCGTGGAGGAGACTTCGCTCCTTCCCGAAGCCTCCCACAAGGCAGTCCGGCGGTCGATGGACGCTCGCCGGCTCGACATGAGCAAGAAGGAGACCGCATGAAGATCGAGAGCATCACCCAACGTCCGCCAGACATCGTGGGGACGCTGGAGTCCATGTGGGCCTACGCGCCCACGGAGAAGCCGGTCAACCCCATGGACGTGGCGTACACGGCCGGGACCA
>JBDHKE010000215.1:0-3745 GCA_039586555.1 Gemmatimonadota bacterium
GGTAGGCGCCTGCAAGCGCCTCGGGGGGCAGCCTCAGCCCGAGTCTCTCCACCCACTCGTGAAGATCCGCTTCCACCTGGGCTCGCTCTTCAGCCAAATCGCCGTGGGTGCAAAGGCGGTCGCTGCGGTCGTGAAGCATGGCCCGGAATCGCTCCAGGTCTCCGGGAAGCGCCGGGTCGAGGCTCTCGAGGAAGTGCGGGTGTAGACCGAGGCCCTCCAGGGTGTTGAGGACCTCGGACCGTGCCTGTTCTTCCTCGGCCCGGCCCGCGTCCAGGGAGGCCATGACGGAGCTGGTCCGGGAGTCGCGGACCCTTCCGGCTCGCAGAGCTCCCCCTCCGTAGGCCAGCAGCAGGCCCCCGGCGAACACCGAGAGGGTCCCTCCCAACCAGAGCGCGGGAATCCCAGCGAGAACGCCGGACAGGATCGCCGCCACCCCGAGAATCAGGAGCGCGATGCCCCCTCCCAGGAACCAGATGGGTGAGGTCCTGTTTCCGCTGGCCTCTTCGAGCCAGGACACGGCCTGCTGGCGCGCGATTCGCGTGTCGCGGGCGGCAACGTAGGTGCGAAGTCCGCTCTTCAGCCGATCGCCGGCCAGAACGCTCTCCAGCCGGTGGAGGTCGACGGACTCCCACGGCGTGATGAAGAGCTGCTGGCCCAAAACCTCGCACCTTCGGGAGAGATCCCGGAGCTCCTGCTCCAACCGGCTCATGCGCGGGCTCGTTTGCGCCGAGGCGCGGGCGCGGGCGATCCAGCTCTCGATGGATTCCCGCGCCTCAAGGATCCGCGAATCGCTGTCATTGAAGCGGCCCAGGCGATCGCGCGGATCCCGCTCGTCCTCTTCGAGCCGTGACAGACCCTCTTCCAGAACCGCGCGCTGTCGGGCCAGCTCCAGCTGTCGGGCTTCGGGGTCCACCGGCAGCCCCTCGAGGTCTTCCTGGGCCCCGGCGATTCGCGTCATTTCCTCGAGGCGGAGGAGCTGCCTGCGGACGGGAACCAGAACCCGGAGTCGCTCGGCCAGAGCCCGGCTTCCGGCCCGGGCACCCCTGGCTCGCCGAAGGTGCTCCCGGATGACCTCCAGGTGCTCCGCCGCTTCCCGGAGGCGCTGGTCGGTCTCCTCAGCCTGGCGTTTCCGGCGGCTCGCCTCGACGAGCTGCTCGGTGAGGACTCGGGCTCGAGGGCGCCCGCGATTGTCCCTCCGCCACAGTCTCTGAGCCTCATCCAGGAGGGTGGCCGCGACCTGGCGCGCGGGATGGAGATCGGTCGAGCCCATCCCCCCGATGAGCCGGTCCTGAATGGTCTGCCAGCTGGTGGTCTCCAGGCCCGCGAGCTCCGAGAGGGTGAGGGCATAGATCTGGGAGTAGAGTCGACGGGGTACATGCCTGGCGAGCTCGAGAGGCTGGTTCCGGATATCCTCCTCGACGGAGTTGCGGCTGAGGCGACCCCATCCCGCGCTCAGGAGTCTGCGGTGGATCTGCCAGACCTCGCCGGTGTCCGTTTGGATCACCACACGGCCCTCGATATCCCCTCCCGACCAGGGCGTGTAGGGGTTGGTGTCCCGAGTGGCCGGGTGAAACCCATAGAGCATGGAAGTCAGAAAGGAGAACAGGCTGCTCTTTCCCGCCTCGTTGGGACCCCAGACCACGACGATGCGGGGCAGTGGCTGGTCTCCCGAATCGAAGCTCTCCAGGGGACCGAACCGTTCGATTCCGACGTGCTGGAACCTCACGACTCGCTCTCCGACTCTGGTGTGACGAGCAGATGGGCGAGGAGCTCCCCTTCGGACTCCGCCATCAGCTTCCGGAGATAGGCGGCGGGCGACGCGTCTGCGTTGGGGTCGAAACCTGCCAGCTCATCCGGCTCGAGCGACAGCGCGGCGGGGTCCCCCTCCCGGACCCGATCTAGGAGCCGCAGAGCTTCGGCGAGAACGTCGGGCCTTCTCCGGTGGGCCTCCAACGGCTCGCTGGGGTACACGGGGCCGACTCGAACCTCGACGGCCAGTGCCCCCAGGGTCGCGGTGAGCTCCTCCTCCAGGACCTGGCGGTCCTCGGGTTGGGAGAGCTCCTTCCAGAGGGGCGTGGCTCCCGAGAGATTGACCCGGATGATCCACTCCCATCCCGGCGCGGGGTCCAGGGCTCGACGGGTATCCCACACCGTTCGCACCGTTCGAACCAGCGCTCCAAGATGACGGGCCTCCCCGAGGTCGGACACCGGCAGCTCCTCCCAGCGCACGGGGGCCACTTGGCGAAAGGCCACCCGGGCGGAGCTGCCCGCGGGGAGATCGACCAGAAGGCAGCCTCGTGGTCCGGTCTCCGAGGGATTCCGCCCCTGAAGGCTCCCCGGGTAGTAGATGGCGGGCTCCTCCCACAGGCACTGATGCAGATGAACGTGTCCGAGCGCCCAATAGTCGTATCCGGAAGCGACCAGGTTGGCCAGTTGCGACGGCGCGTACGGCTCGTGCTCCTGGGAGGAGGGGGCGTCCTTCACCTGGGTGTGGAGAATGGCTACTTCCGGGAGCGGGCCTCCCGGCGTGGGAAAGGCCAGGGACAGGTCGTCGCTAACGCGGGCGGTGGCGTGTCCCGCTGCGGTGACGTAGCCGTGCAGAGTCTGGTCCCTCCCCTCGATCGGGACACGCACCACCTGAGGTCCATCCGCGATGGTCACGTTCGGCGGCCAGGGGAGCGCCCGGCGCCTCACCGCCCGCTCTGCGGGGTCGTGATTGCCGGTGGCATACACGACCTGGATACCGGCATCGTCCAGAGACGCCATCTGCTCCAGCAGAAACCGCTCGGTTCCGAAGGAGAGGCGGTCTCCATCCAGCAGGTCCCCCGCGATGAGGAACGCGTGCGCCCGCTCCTGGATCGCGATGGTCACCGCCCGGCGAAAGGCCTCCCGGGCCGCCTCCCGAAGTCGGCGGCGGAGGGTCTGCGAACGGCTCGCGAAGGGGGTGTCCAGATGGACGTCTGCAACGTGTACGAAGCGCATCCGGAGGCGTCGTCTTCAGGGTGTGAACGGTCGGGTGAAAACGTACGGTCGCCTACGGCAAGTTCCTAGGGTGTGTTTTGAAAAGGACGCGCTCCGCCGCATCCCTGCCGACGGAGCGCTGGATTTCCCGGATCGTCCTTTCAGATGGACGATGAGGCCCGGGACGCCCTGGTCTGGTGTCGCGGTGGTTTCTCGAGCTTTCCTCGGAGAAACTGCAACGATACGCTATCTGGCTCCTGCCGCCTTGACGACGGAGTCCACGTATTTGTCGACCTGCGCCATCAGCTTGAACACGTCTTGAGGCTCCTTGGCCGCGGCGACCTCGGAAGCGAAGCGCATGAACGTCTGCCGAATGGCGTCGCGATCGACCGTTCCCTCCGGCTTCACCGCCCTGCGGGTGGCCGCAGCACGACGAGCACGCGCGGGACGCGCGGGCTTCTCGGCTTTAGCAGCTCGGGCCTTGGGCGCCGCTTTGGGCTTCTTTGAACGGCGCTTGATCTGAAGGGGGTATCGGGCGTTGAACTGACGCAGGCTGAGCCGCCCGATGTGGGGCACCGCCGACTTCGCCTTCTGGAAGAGCTCCGTGGTACTGGTGTCGGGCTTCTTGGCGAGCTCTCCCTCGACGAGCTTCATGACTTTTTCGTTGATCTTGGCCACTTCGCTTTCTTCCTCCCTGAGTTGATGATGGACTGCGGGGTGCATCAGTATATCGAGAAGAGACGAATGAAAAAGGACAAATATGATGTGGAATGTCAATATTCCC
>JBDHKE010000216.1:0-4291 GCA_039586555.1 Gemmatimonadota bacterium
CTCCCGCTTCAGTCGCTCCCGCAGCGACTCCCCTTCCACGTAGGGCATCACGTAATAGAGGAACCCGTCGGCCTCCCCCGAGTCGAACAGCGGCAGGATGTGGGGATGGGTGAGTTTGGCGGAGATCTCGATCTCACGCACGAAGCGCTCGGCGCCCAGCCCGGCCGACAGCTCGGGGCGGAGGACCTTGATGGCCACCTGGCGGCCGTGCTTGAGGTCCTGGGCCAGGTAGACCGTGGCCATGCCGCCCGCACCGATCTCACGCTCGATCGCGTAGCGGCCGGCGAGCGCATCGCGGAGTCGGGGGAGTTGAGCATCCATGGGTGCGCTTCCCGCTGGAATCAGGAACGTGGGACCGGGTCAGGTTCCCGGCCTAGGGCGCCAGCGTGGTCAGCCACCGGGAAGATACGCAGCGGCAGGTTGCCGGGCCAACGAGAATGGGGTGGTCGGGAGCGCCGGCTGCGAGGGCAGGCTGGCGAGGGCCGGGACCTGCGGGGCAAAGGCCACAGGACTTCGGTTGCGAGGGTGGTCTTCGCGGGCCCAGGTGCCGCTACGCCCCCAGGAACTCCTGGAAATACTCCTCCACCGTCACCCGGCGGTCGGTGAGGCCGTCCTCGAACGCACCCTCCAGGAATGCCGCCATGGCGGGCAGGTTCTTCTCCAGGCCGTGGGCGTGGTAGTCCGGCCCCATTAGCAGCTCCGTGTCTTCCACCGCACCAGGGGCCCCTCGTTCCGGTGATACGCCGCTGGGGGCAGGGGAGCGAAAAGGGCATCGATTTCCCCCGCGGTGATCAGGTCCGTGAGGGACCGATCCGGTGGCGCGTTCCTGACGTAGGGGGGAAGGGGCGCGCGGGAGGTCACGGTGCCGGGAGCATCGGCGTTACCCACCACCCACCGCATGGAGGCGGGGTCGTTCCCCAGATACCGGAGGAGCCGCCGGTACCACACGGCCCCGCTTGCGGCCCAGTTGTAGATCCCGAGGCGGCGGCCGCTCAGCTCCCGGGGGTTCAGCTCCGATCCCTGGAGCACGTAGAGGTCCCGGGCCGTGAAGTTCCTGAGGAGGAAGACCGGCACCGCCACCATGGAGCGGTCTCCCCGCGCCACCCGGACTAGGTGCCCGAGCATGGACGCCTCGCCCCCGTCCACGGTGGGATCGTCCAGGGTTCGATCGAGCATCTCCCGACGCGTGCCTCGGACCCAGCGGAGCTGCAGCCCTCCCGCCCGAGCCTGCCCCGGCCCGGTCTGGATCTGCCCCCAGATGAGGGGCGTGAACCTCAGGTACTCGGTAACCGCCAGGGTGACGGTAGCCCCGCCCGCCGCTCTCCCGGTCCCGTGGGCATCTCGCATCGGCGCCGAGGTGTCCGGTGTCGTTGTTGACGGCTCGAGCTGGATCTGCGCCTGTTCGTCCAGCGCCGGAATCCCCAGGGCGGACGCCCCCGCCAGGGACCCGGCGGCGCCCAGAAAGCCTCTTCGTGTGATGTCGCTCATGGTGGCGCGATCCTCCAGAAAGCGGAACGTTCAGCGTATGGGCTGGAACTTCTGGACCCGCTGGCCGGTGTCGACCTCGCCGGTGTAGAGGTTCCCCCGGGAGTCCACGGCCAGGCTGTGGACCCAGTGGAATTCCCCGGCGTAGCGGCCGTTTCGGCCGAACTCTCCCACCACCTCCAGGCTGTCACGCCTGAGGATCCAGACCTTGTTGTTGGTCCCGTCGGTCAGGTAGAGCCAGGCCTGCTCCGGGTCCGGGGAGAACGCCATGTCCCAGGCCGATCCCATGGAGAGGGTCGCGGGCCGGATGAAGGCCTCCTGGAGGAACGTGCCGTCCTTGCCGAACACCTGGATGCGGTCGTTCACCCGGTCGGCGACGTAGACCCTCCCGTCGGCCGACAGGGCCACGGCGTGGACGGGGCTCCGAAAGGAACGGGCCGGTGGGGCGGCGGGATCGTACGCACCCAGCTCCGTGTCGTCGGGGGGCTCGCCGTAGGCTCCCCAGTGCCGCCTGTATTCGCCGGTCTCCGAGTCGAAGACGATGATGCGCCGGTTGCCGTATCCGTCGGCGACGTAGACCTCCTTCGCCACTACATCCATGGCGATGTCGGCCGGGCGCCCCAGGAGCGTGGTGTCTCCGCTGCCGCCGGTGTTTCCGAGCTCGCCGATCTGGAGGAGGCGCTCACCGTCCCGGGTGAACTTGAGGATCACCTGGTCGCCCTCTCCGCTGGAGCCGATCCACACGTGGTCCTCGGCATCGACGTAGATCCCGTGCTCCGCCTCCGGCCACGGCGCGTGGGTGTCGGGGCCGCCCCAGGCCTGCACCACGTTGCCGTCCGCGTCGAGCTCGATGACGGGGGGCGCCGGGATGCAGCACTCCGCGGTGGGCGGGGTGAGGGCGGCGCCGATCTCCTGGGGGGTGAGGCGGCCGGGGCGATGGACGATCCAGACGTGATCCCGTGCGTCCACCGCCACCCCGGCCACCTGGCCCAGGATCCACCGGTTGGGAAGCGTCCTGGGCCAGAAGGGGTCTACCTCGAAGGTGGGCACCGCTCCGGGATCGGGCGAGGACTCCGCTTGTTGCGGGGTCTCCTGGGTGGGGGCACACGAGGAAGTGCCGACGAGAATCAGAAGGGCGAGCGCTGGAGGGGTAACGGCCCCCGGACGGACGATCATGACCGGCTCCTTTCAGGGCACCCTATCCGGCCCCGTTGAAGAGGTGCGTCAGCCGCCGGTGCCGGATGAACCTGCACCCGTGGCCCTGGGGAGCTCCGGAGGGACCACGGGAAGCGGAACCGGCGCTAGGGCTCCCGGCTCGAACTCCAGGTTCATCCGCCGAACCACGGCCTGGAAGCGTGGGTCCCCTCGGAGCGAGTCATACTCGGGAGCCAGAAAGGACCAGGGCAGTGTGAAATGCGGGGGCTCGAACTCGAGCCAACGAAGGGCCTCCTCTCGGTTCCCCAGTGTGGCGTGGAGGCGAGAAAGCCTCTCGGCTTCTAGCGGGGAGGGACCCTGGGCCTCCAACTCACGAGCCATGCGAAGGGCGTCTTCGTCCCGTCCCGCTTTGGCATAGACAACACCCATGAACGGTCGAAAGAACGGAAAGCGGGCGGCCTTACCCATGGCCTCGATGGCCTCCTCGAAGAGTCCCACCTCTGCGGCGCTCCTGGCCAGGACGTAATTGGCGATGCCGCCTTCGGGGTAGTGGTTCTCCACCACATCTCTGGCCTCCGTCAAGGCGGTCTCGAAGTCCCTCGAGAACCAGTACAGAGCCGGAAGCCAGGTCGTGTGCATGGGGGTCAGGGGATCCAGCTCCTTAGCCCGCTCGTGCTCCGCCACCGCTTCCTCCACTCGTCCGAACAGGGCCAGATACCAGGCATAGTGGTAGTGATTCCAGGCCAGGCTGGGGTTCAGCTCGTCGGCTTTCCGGAACGCCTGCTCGGCCTCCTCCCAGTCTCGCCCCCAGTAGGTCTGGTAGTCCGCCAGGGCCGCCCACCCCTCTGCGGACGTGGAATCCAGGCGAATCGCCCTCTCCGCCGCCGCGCGGGCCAGGGACCAAACGCTCGGGTCCGGGATCAGCCCGTTGTGACCCAAAGTGACATAACAGTCCGCCAGGCCGGCCCAGGCCAGCGCATCGGCCGGATTCTGCTCCACGGCCTGGTTGAAGTAGGCGATGGCTTGCTCGTACTGCTCCGCCGTGGTCGCGTCGTGCAGGATGGTCATCCCCCGCAGGTAGGCCTCGTACACCGCGGGATTCACCGGCGCCGCTTCGCCCAGGCGGGCCTCGTCCGCGGGCCTCAGGCTCAGGCGGATCTGGTCCGCGATCGCGCGGGCGAAGCCCCGGTAGAGGGCCACGACGTTCGGAAGCACGCCATCGAAGGTCCCGGTCCAGAGCTCCCGCTCGTCCCGGTCGTAGAGCCGGGCCGCGATCTCCAGGCTGTCTCCCCCCCGGAACACCGAGCCTTCGATGACTCCGTCGACCCCCAGCTCCTGGGCGATCTCCCGGATTCCCTTGTCGCTGTTCCGGTACTGGGCCACTGTGGCCCGGGCGGTCACGGAGAGGCCCAGCTGCCCCAGCTCGGCGATCAGGGCCTCGTGAACCCCCGCCGCCAGGTACTCCTGCTCCGGGTCGTCGGTGAGATCGATCAGCGGGAGCACGGCCAGGCGCTCCATGCTCGGACCGCCAATCAGCCTGCCGATCCCCCAGGCCACCAGCACGACCGCGGCCGCGACGGCTCCCGTTACGGCCGCCCGGCGCCGGGCCTGTCGCCACCGCCGCGCCCGCACCCGACGCACGACGGTGCCG
>JBDHKE010000217.1:0-3731 GCA_039586555.1 Gemmatimonadota bacterium
CGCCATCCACTCGAACTCGGGGTGGGATCGGTGAGGTCTGCCCTCAGTTGCTGGTCCCCTCCAGAAGCGGGGATCGTCGTGGAGCGGTTCCCAGATGGGGTCGATAACGATGCCCCCTAGAACACGCGGTCCCGCTCCCGGTCCATGAGCGCCTTGAATCGGGGGTCATCCTGGATGGGCCGGAACCGGAAGTCGTCTTCCAGCATGTTGGGTGCAAACCGGCACGGCGCGCTGAGAAGGTCTTCCAGCACTTCCAGAGCCTCGTCGACGTCCCCGAGGCGGGCGTGCACCGCAGCCAGATCGGAGAGGAAGAAAGGCCCGCCCAGAGCATCCCGCTCCCGGGGCATTATTTCCACGGCCTTTTGCGCCTCTCGCACTGCCTCGTCGCGCCTCCCGAGCCCTGCGTAGGGCCCAGGCCAGGCTGGCGTCGTATCGCTCGTCATCGCGGGTTTCCTGGACCAGGGGCTCGAGGATGTTGGGGTGGGTGAGCTTGGCGGCGATCTCGATCTCCCGCAGGAATCGGTCACCGCCCAGGGAGGCGGCTAGCTCCGGGCGCAGGACCTTCAGGGCTACGGGGCGGCCCAGCTTCTCGTCCCGCGCGAGGCAGACCACAGCCATCCCGCCCCGCCCCAGGTCCTCCTCTACGCTGTAGCGGTCGGCGAGGGCCTTCGTGAGCCGTTCGATCTGAGCGTCGATGAGCGCGACTCCCGAGGCAGCCGGGAGCAAGGGGAGGGATCAGGTTCCCGGCCTCAGGACGCGAGGGTGATCAGCCTCTGGGAGATACGGCGGGGCGCGCTGGCGGGCCAACGAGGTTGGCTGTGGGCCTGACGGCACTGGGGGTCACTGAGGAGACAATCGCCCTCGCTCAGAAGCCCCGTCGGAATCTCTGGTGCGCCGGGCAGGTGCAGCGTTTGTCGGAGGCGTCTGGGCAGGTCGCGATGAGGCGGACAATCTCGTCGCCCTTTTCCTTCGGGATGGCCCTTGGCGGGTACTCGGTGTCGCCCCCGGTGATGCTGTCACGCGAGGACGACTCGGTGTAGAAGCCGCAGGCCCGGCAGGGGACGTAACCGTAGCCGTACTCGTCGCCCATGACCTCCACCCAGATGCCAGCAGAGCGCGGCGGCGGGTCAGGGATGTCGCGTCGGCAGTTCGCGCAGTTCACGCCTCACACTCCGTCTGCTCCATCTGATGCCGCCAAAGCGAGCCCTTGCCAGGCGGCGGTGCGACCGGCGAGCCGGGAGGTGGGGGCAGGCAAGTCCGCCCCCAGAGGAGCCTCCCGCTCGTGCTTGTGATGCCTATTCGCTCCAGCCACCGGGCAACTCAGGGCTCGATCACGTGGCAGGCGGTTCCCCGGCAGCTGCGCCGGTCTCTGCACCCTTCCGGCTCTTCACCACATCGATGGCCAGAACCAGCATGGCCAGGCAGCCGAGGATCGCCGGTATGATGTAGACCTCATTGTACGCCACACCGGCGAACCACCGGCCGAACACGGGAGTGCCCAACCAGGCACCAATCCAGCCGAGAACGACCTTTCCGAAGAAGGAGGACAGTCCCGGGACCAGGTAATACTTCAGGACGTAATGGAGAATGAATGAGACGATGACGCTGATCACCAGCAGAATGAGGAAGCTGACGAAATCCATGTTGCTCCTACCTCCATCTTCCATTCCGCGACGCTTGAACACGAACACCCGCGTCAGCAGATGGAATGCCTTGATTTGAGCGAGAACTCGGAGAAACGGGACGAGTTGGGCCCGGCGGCTGGATTCGAATCCGGGGCCAGCTCTCTGAACTCTAAGTAGCTCGTTGTTGCCGTTGAATCTCCCGTAGGTAGGATCTCCTGCTCAGGATGCCGATGCCGCGGGCCGTTCGGTCCAGAAAGTCTTTGTCTGTCGGGCCTGGTGGCCCCGTTCGGTTCTGCGGCAATCTCATGAAAGGTAGGGCACACCAGGACCGGGCGCGAGTTGAGGCTGGGCTACATGAATCGGCCGAGCACGAAGGCCACGACTCCCAGGAGGATCAGCGAGATCCAGAAGCTCTCCAGGCTCAAGGCCGTGCTGGAGCGAAGCCGGGTCGACCGGCACAAGCATCTCCGTCACCCGAACGGCTTGGGGGAAGCGGCCAACTCCCTCGGGATGCAGGCGCCGCAGGCGCGTCCCGGCCAGTCGGATCAATCGCCTTGGCCTCAGCGAGTCACCACTTCAATGGCTCCAGCGCCGTGGTCGGTACCCCATCTGGTGGTAGCGTCGCGGGCGTTGATGAAACGGATCGAGCGGATCTGTTCCGCGCCGATGGACCTGAGGGCCTCCACGCTACCCAGCCGGAAGCCGTCTCGATACGCCTGTATGCTCCCCCCGGCCCCCCTCGACCGAAGCCAATCCGGCCGCAAACGCTCGACCGCCTCGAGAGCATCGCTGACCGCCGCCTCCGCGATCTGTTCCCCTGTGATCACGTATCGCGAACCGCTCGTTGACCCGCTGCCACCCCCCGACGCGCAGGCGGCTCCAAAGAGGGCGAGGGTCGGGATCATGGCGAGGGTAGGGATCATGATTCGTTTCACGAAAGGCCTCCTTGATTGCGGGTGTCCAGCAGGAGGTTGTTGTCGGTCACCCGGCCCGACTCTGTACTGCAGGGGTCTGCTGCAAGGTACGGGGCGAACAGCGTAGGCGCGAGCCGAGACGAAGAAAGCCCGACCGGGGACCCGCTTACGGGTCGAACGTCATGGAACTGCCACAGGTCAGGCAAGTCACGTTCGAGCCGTCCCTTTCCATCCTTCCTCCAAGTCTCATCGGCCGATGGTCAGATCCGATGGTCTCCGGTCGGGCCCGAGATAGTGTCTGCCAGTGCTACCTGCCCCCCGCCCTCCGCATCCGCTCCTCCAACTCCCGGAGCCAGTTGACTACCACCACCATCTCTTCCTCGCCCTCTTCCCGGTCCCCTGCTATCCGGACAACGATGAAGCGGTCGCCGTCGGGGTGGACGTAGTACTGTGCGAAGCCCGCGTCGAAAGCCACATAGTGATCATTCCCGGGGAAGAGGATCGCCCGCCCGAGACCGGGATGTTGGTCCCGGTGAGGGTCGAGAAGACGTAGATCCGCCCGTTCGTCCGCCTGTGGTACGCAATTCGCACACCGTCCGGCGCGAAGCGAGGGGCGCTGAGCTGAGCGGCCTCGATGGGCAGGACGTTCCCGGAGCCGTCGGCGCCCACCACCATCAGCTGACGCTCGTACCTGGCCGAGCTGGGCAGGTAGATCGCCGTGCCGTTCCGGGCCACAGCGAACTGGGTGGCGCCGCCCGAGGAGTACACCGTCACTGGCTCAAGTAGGGGCACAGGGTCTCCCGTCACGGTCAGAGACTCGATCCCAACTACTCCACATCAAGCCTCCAAGAGAGCCTGAGACCCCTTAGCTACTTCTGCCAACATGGAACAAAGTCTCGCTGCTTGGGGTGGCTCCTTCGAAGCCGCGGCATTCCGGGCTGCGATCGCGCGCTTCAAGCTCGACCGTTCGGGTCACCACGGGTGAGGATTGGTTCTTCTCCCGATTTCACCACTCCTACAGGAGGTCTCATGCGTCTTGCAACTCTTCTCGCTGTCCTCATCGGCTCCGTGGTTCTTCCATTCTCTTCGCTCCAGGCACAATCCGTCCAGGAGAAGATCGAGAGTGCGGTGAGCGCGGCTCCAGCCTCGATCGCGGATGACGCCACGATCATGGACTGGGACAACTCTCAAC
>JBDHKE010000013.1:0-117508 GCA_039586555.1 Gemmatimonadota bacterium
ACGACAGCGTCTACCTCGCGGGGCTCGCGAACTTCGAGGCTTCGGGCTCTCACTTCCGTCCTCTGAAGCTGGTGCATGCCACCGCGTTCAGAGAGGACACGGAGCGTCCCACCTTCGTGGTGAACATCACGGCTCAGATGGACCGCAAGCTCGAGGCCGTGGCTTGCTACGAGTCCCAGTTCCAGGGAGCCACACAGGCAGGGGAGGTCTTCCCGGGAGGGGGCCGATCCCTCTTCGATCAGATCCGCGTTCAGTGCGCCCACTACGGCTCGCTGATCCGGACCGCGTACGGTGAGCCTTTCTGGACGCGGGAGGGAATCGCGTTGGACACCCTCGGCAGCCTGAAAGTCAGCACGTTCTAGGGAGCCCTCGCAGAAGCGGTAGCCATGGAGGGCTTCGAGGCGCCCGATCCGACGAGGCGGGATGGGCCGGGCGGCCCGGACAACGTTAAAGAATGGACGTGCGGAGGGCCGGAGCAGGTGTCGCCTAGCCCGAGCAAGACACCAGCAGCACCAACCTTCGCCAGCTCGGCACCTCGTCGCTAGCGATCTTGAGCGCCTTGGCCGCGGCCCGCCCCCCGCCCAGCATCCAGGGTGCTAGCCAGGCCGAGATCTCGGTGGGAAGGTGACCCAGGGGCTCACCGGTAGCCAGGTGGACCCACACTTCGGGTCGATCCTGACCAGGAGGATCCGGGATCAGGTGGACCGCATCACCCGGGGTCAAGTCTTTCAGTAGCCGATCCCGCCCCGCGAACACCGTACCATGCACGGTTGTGCGGAAGGTTCGGGGCCGGCCCGTGGGAAACGGTGGTGCGGTCGGCTTCATGGAGGTCCGCAGCTGCAACTTCGTGCTCGCTCGTGAGGACGGATGTTAACTTACGCGGGCCCCAGGGAGAAGGAAAACACGTCAGGAGCTCGCCGTGCAGAGCATCTACCTCGACCACGCCGCCACCACGCCGATGAGGCCGGAGGTGCGAGAGGCCATGGCCCCCTTCCTGAGCGAATCCTTCGGCAATCCCTCCAGCACCCATTCCTGGGGTCGGCGGGCACGATCCGCCCTCGACTCGGCGAGGGAGAGGGCTGCAGACGCTCTGGGAGTCCCACCATCCGAGGTCTACTTTCTCAGGGGTGGGACCGAGTCGATCAACGCCGCCATACTCGGACAGTTCTGGGCCGCACATGCGCCAGACCGCCCCGTAACGCTCGCCACGACGAACATCGAGCACAGGGCGGTGCTGAGCTCGATGGACGCAGCGGCTGCTTGGGGAGCCCGCCTCGTGCGAATCGGCGTCCGCTCGGACGGGAGCCTCGACGGGGCGGGACTGGACGAGGCCCTCGATCCCGGCACCCGTCTCATCTCGATGATGTGGGTCAACAACGAAGTAGGGATGGTGCTTCCCGTCGATGAAGTCGCCCGCAGGGCTCGCGCCGCAGGGGTACCGTTTCACACCGACGCGGTTCAGGCGGTGGGCCACGTACGGGTCCGATTGGACGAGACGCCGGTGGATCTGGCGTCCATTGCGGGACACAAGATCTGCGGCCCCAAGGGCATGGGGATCCTGTACCGTCGTCGCGGTGTGGATCTGGCGCCTCTGCTGTACGGGGCCGGTCAGGAGAGCGGCCTCCGCCCCGGGACCGAAGATGTGGCCGGAGCTGTCGGCATGGCAAAGGCCCTGGCCCTGGCCGTGGACGAGCAGGAGGCAGAGGCACCAAGAGAGGCTCGTCTCCGTGATCTTTTGATGGAGCTTCTCCAGCAGGGCATCCCGGGTCTCAGGGTCCTGGCCTGGGAAGCGCCCCGGGCGTGTCACATCCTGACCGTGGCCGTTCCCGGATTCGAAGGTGACGCCCTGGTAGCAGGATTGGACCAGAAAGGGGTCGCCGCATCCGCTGGCTCCGCATGCGACAGTGGTGGAACCCGACGCAGCCACGTTCTGGAGGAACTGTACGGATCGGATCTCGACGGGCTGGGTACGGTTCGCTTCAGCCTGGGAAGAGAGACGGAGGAAGAAGAGGTCCGACGAGCAGCCGGGGCGCTGAAAGCGGTGGTTCGCCAGAGCAAGACGGAACCGATGGCGGGACTGTGAGCAAGGGGCACGAGCGGATACTGGTCGCCATGTCCGGAGGGGTGGACTCGTCTGTCACGGCGGCGCTTCTGGTAGACGAGGGTCACGAGGTCGTGGGCGTCACCATGAAGACCTTCTGCTACCAGGAGACGCTGGGACCCTCCAGGACCTGCTGCGGCCTAGATGGAATCACGGACGCACGTCGCGTGGCGGAGCGTCTGGGGATTCCCCATTACGTCTTCGACGTGGAAGAGGACTTCGCGCGGGACGTCATCGATGATTTCGTGTCGGAGTATGCAGGGGGTCGAACCCCCAACCCCTGCGTCCAGTGCAACTCCAACACGAAGTTCCGCGACCTCCTGAACCGGGGTCGCACGCTCGGGTGCAACCGGATCGCGTCCGGACACTACGCCCGCCTCCACCAGGATTCGGCGGAGCCGGTGCTGCGGCGAGCCAGAGACAGAAACAAGGATCAGACGTACTTCCTCTGGGGTCTTCCTCGGGCCCTCCTGCCGAGACTCCGGTTCCCGCTCGGCGACCTCACCAAAGCCCAGGTTCGCGATCGGGCCAGAGAGCTGGGGCTCGCCACGGCCGACAAGCCCGAGTCCCAGGAGATCTGTTTCGTTCCCACTGGAGACTACCGCGACCTCTTGCGAAGGCGGCTGGGGACCCGGCACCCGGCTCTGACCTCCGGATCCATTGTATCAATCCATGGAGAGGTACTGGGAGAACACCAGGGATATGCGGCCTTCACGCTAGGACAGCGCCGGGGGCTGGGAGGCGGGTTTTCCGAGCCGATGTACGTGGTGGAGATTCGCGCCGGCACACGAGAGGTCGTCGTCGGTCCGTGGGAAGCTCTCTTCTCCAGCGGCGTGGTGGTCGGCGACGTGAACTGGCTCACCCTCTCCCCTCCCCCCGAGCGAGCCGAGGTCCTCGTGCAGCTCCGCTATCGGGCGCCGCCGGTTCCAGCTTCCGTCACGGCGTTGGACCCCGAGACCCGAACGCTTGAGCTCCGCTTCCGTGAGCCCCAGCGCTCCGTCACCCCCGGACAGTCGGCAGCCGTGTTCTCCGGCGACCGTGTACTGGGAGGAGGCAGGATTTCCCGCGAGCTGTCCGGCCACCTCCCCCACGAGTCACTCCGGCTGCCCGCACCGCTGGGCAAGGCGGCTCAGGCTGAGTCCCCCACCTCGCCTCGGCGCCCGCCTGGCGCAGAGGAGCGGTCCCTCAGCGGATCTCCAGGGCCTGGACGAGTAGGTCCCTGAGCTCCTCGTCCGTGGCGTCGCGGACTTTCTGCTCCGCCAGCGCCTTGTTTCCTTCCACCTCCAGGGCCCGAGCCCTGAGCGAGGGGTCACTCTGGCAGTGAAAGACGATTCGCCCGGGGTTGGGGAACCCGGAAGGGCCCGGGTTGGCGAACACCTCCCAATAGCGAAAACCCCGATCCTGGATCAGCCGGGTCATTCTGGGGACACTCCCAACGGTGTGTTAGTGTTTCAGCCCGGAAGCGGTCGCGAACTGCTTCATGACTTCCTCTTCCTCCGGGCTCAAGGTCTCGGGGACCTCCACCCTCACCTCGACATACTGGTCCCCGACGCGCTCGCCTTTGCTGATGCCCTGGCCTCGAATCCGGAATCTCGTTCCGGACTGCGTCCCCGGCGGAATGCGAAGGACCACCTTCCTACCGTCCACCGTCTTGACGCGCACCTTCGAGCCCAGAGTTGCCTGAACGATGTTCACGGGAATGGTGACGTGAATGTCAAGGCCGTCCCGCTGGAAGAAATGGTGGGGAAGAACTTTGAACGTGATGACCAGATCCCCCGGTCTTCCGCCTTGATTCCCTCTCTCTCCCTGACCGGATATCCGGACTTTGGCGCCGTCTTCAACCCCCCTTGGCACAGCCACCTGAAGCTTGCGGCGCTGCTTGACCGTCCCCGTCCCCTCGCAGGCCACACAGGGCTTTTCCGGAATGCTACCCCGCCCAACACAGGCCGGACAGGGGCGCTTCACCGCGAAACCACCCTGGCCGAAGGATACGGTCCCCGTGCCGCTGCATTCCTTGCAGCGACGCATGGACGTTCCAGGATGGGCCCCGCTCCCGGCACATGCGGCGCATTCCTCCGAGATGGGCACGGTGACCGACACCTTTCCGCCGCGCACCGCCGTCAGGAAGGGGATCTCCACCACATACTCTACGTTGCGACCCTTCTGGGGGCCCTGCGGCCGCTCGGTCTCGGTTCGCCGGCCCCGGTCGAAGATCGAGGAGAAGAGGTCACCCAGTCCACCCAGGCCGGAGAGGTCCTCGAAGCTGAATCCTCCCCCGCCAGGGGTCTCGAATGGGCTTCGAGGCCGATCCCCACCGGTCCGGGCCCCCCGTCCGAAGCCGAACGCCCCCAGCTTCCGCATCTGATCGTACTGCTTACGCTTCTTTGCGTTCGAGAGCACGGAGTATGCCTCCCCAATCTCCTTGAAGCGCTCGGCGGCCCGGGGATTGTTCGGGCTGGCGTCTGGATGATACTGCTTGGCCAGCTTCCGGTACGCCTTCTTGATCTCTTCCTTACCGGCGGACTCGGAGACGCCCAGGATTTCGTAGAAGTCCTTTGTCGCGGTGGCCATTGGCTGCTATTCGTACTGCCGGACAATCACCCGGGCGGGGCGAACCAGTTGGCCCTTGAAAACGTACCCCTTCTGGAACACCTCACTGACCTTGTCGTCGTCATCTTCCGATTCTGCGGGGACCGTTGCCATCGCCTCCATCACCGCGGGATCAAAGACCTCACCTGCGGGATCCACCACCTCCGCACCCATCTCCGTGATGGCCTTGAAGATCTTTCTCTCCACGAGAGCAACACCCTCGTGCAGGGCTTCGACCGTGGAGGTCGCCGGGTCGTAATCTCCGACTCGCTGAAGGTCGTCGAGCGCATCCAGGAGCTGCCCCAGAAACTCCGCCTGGGCCAAGATCCAGGACTCGCGACGTTGCCGATCCGCCCGTCTTCGGTAGTTATCGAAGTCGGCGGCGAGTCGGAGGTGCCGGTCGCGAGTGGATTCGAGCTCCTCCCGGAGGCTTGTCAACTCCTCCTCCGGAGGCTCCTCGAGACCCAGCTCTTCGTCCAGCTCAGCCAGGATCTCCCGCAACTCCTGCTCGGATGGGGGCGCCACGGTCGTGTCCGTTGAGGTTCCCGAGCGATCCGGCTCGCCAGACTCCTCTCCAGAAGGAGCCTCGTCTTCCCGGTCCTCGACAGCGGGTTGCTCGGCCATCTCGGCAGCAGAAGACGGACCGGCCGGACTCCCCCTCGTGTCGGCGGAGGGATCGGCGGCCTCTTCGCCTCGCATGGTCCCCGGATCCACTCCCGCATCTGGCGGACGCTCTCCTGGGATGTGTCTCCATTCATCCGAGGGACTGCCGGCGTCCTCCGGCTTCCCGTTCTCCGATGAGATCTTGTCAGTCATGGTCCCGTGTCATTCGAGGGATAGAGGAATACACTCTACACCGCTTGTCGTTCTCCGTCGAGACGTCCCTCCAGCCATGTCGTCACGGTGCGGATCACCCGATCCTTCTCGGGATCCCGGAAGGGCTCGTGACGACACTTGGGACACTGGCGGACCTGGACGGGCGCCGCCACCCGACTTCCTGCGTACCGCAGGGTCACCCCGGCTTCCACCAGGGGGTCATCCTGCGGTACGAGAAACAGGGCCGGCACCTTCAGGTCCGACGGACCCTGGAGGACCTGCAGCTGGGCCTTCCCCACTTCCGCATTCAACCGAGCCGAGATTCGGTCATGCACGAGAGGGTCTCCCGCATAGGCGCGCGCCTCCTCCGGGTCTCTCGATATCATCTCGGGCCGGACGCCGCTCGAGAGCGTCAGGGGCGGGACGACCCGAGCGGCCACACGCCCCAGACCACGCTTCCAGGCTGGAACCCGCAGGGCCGTGGCAAGCCAGGGTGCCGCGAGCACCAGCCCCCGGAGGCCCGTCTCCCTTTCGAGGGCGAAGCGAAGGGCAACGAGTCCCCCCATGGACTGCCCAACCAGAAACACGGGCAGGTCCTTTCCCATGTCAGCCTCCTCGAGCCGAGTGAGCACCCGGCTCACGTCCTCGAGAAAGCGCTGGAAGCGCACCACGTGCCCGCGCCTTCCGGTGGACCGTCCATGGCCCACCTGATCGTGCGCAGCGGCCAGAAATCCCTCTTCCGCAAGTGCTTCCGCCACATGGGCGTACCGACTACCGTGGTCTCCCAGGCCGTGTATGACAAGGACGATGCCCCGGGGATCTGGATTGTCCCAAGTCCGTAGAAGAAGGCGCTCTCCTTCCCCGGTCGCGATCCAGCTCTCCCGGGGTCTTGGGGACACGCTCAGGGCCCCTTCTGCAGGACCCGGAGGACGAGAGCGAGCGCCGCCTGTGCGGCCCGCTCCCTCACGGCCTCCCTCTCCCCCGGAAAGCAGGAGACTCGGGCGTCGCATCCGTCCCGCGTGCTCACCGCGTACCACACCGTGCCCACGGGTTTGTCTTCCGACCCCCCTTCGGGCCCCGCGATGCCCGTCACAGCGACTCCCAGGTCGGATCCGAAGCGGCCTCGTACGCCGATAGCCATGGCTTCGGCCACTTCCCTCGACACGGCACCTCGAAGCTCGAGATCGCGAGCGGGGACTCCAAGATCCCTGAGCTTTGATTCATTGGTGTAGGCCACGAGCCCACCGAGGAAGTATCGCGACGAGCCCGGAATGTCCGTGATCCGCTTCGCCATGAGCCCGCCGGTGCAACTCTCCGCTGTCGCGAGGGTCTGCGAGCGCTGGGCCAGCTCGGCGCCGATCGCCTCGCTCAGGTCACCGCTGCGTGACCGAAACCCGTGCCGATCCAGGATCGGTGACAGGGAAGTCTCAATCCGGTGGAACCAAGCCTCGGCCTCTTCTGCAGGCAACGCGTTACGGATCGTCAACCGGAGGTCCACGCCCCGGAGGTCGGGCAGGAACGCCAGAGAGACGGGACCGAGATCATCCGGAAGAAGGTCTCCAACCCTCTCGGAGAGCGTCGATTCCGGTATTCCGGTGGTGTGAAGCACCCGCTGAAAGACGGGCCGCATACGGCCCTCGTAAACTTCCCTGAGGCGCGGGGCCAGTGCGCTCAGGTAGAGTTCTCGCATCTCTCTCGGAATGCCCGGCAGAAGGGCGACCACTCGCGCACCGACCTCCAGAGCTAGCCCGGGGGCGGTGCCGACCGGATTGGGTAGGATCCACGCGCCCTCCGGAACGAGCGCCTGACGTCGATTCGAAGGCGGGAGCTCTCCATAGCCCCGTTTCTCGAAACGGTCGATGAGTCCCGCGAGCAGCGCGTCATCGAGCCGCAGGGGAAGGTCGAGCGCGGCAGCGACGGCATCCCGGGTCACGTCGTCCGGAGTCGGCCCGAGGCCACCAGTGACCAGGACCAGATCTCCCTCCATCAGGGCTCTCGCCAGAGCGGTCCCGATGTCTACCTTCCGGTCCGCCACGACGTAGCGGCCGCATACCGTGATGCCGAGGGCCGCCAACTCTCGGCTCAACCAGGCACCGTTGGTGTCGACCGTCTCTCCGAGAAGCAGTTCGTCACCCACCGTGATGATGACGGCCGTCGCCGGGGGCTGTTCCGCGATGGGTGTGGCGGAAGGATTCAGGGCCTCGCCCCCACCAGCGACCGGTAGCTCCAAAAGTAGTCCAGCATCGAGTAGACCGTGAGAATGATGGCCACCGTGAGCGTCACGCCGATCCAGCTTCCGTGGATGTACCCCCACGCCGTCCAGAACCAGCCACTCCAACCCCGGGTCATCGCCGCCATCTTGAGGGGGTACCAGAGAAGAAGACCCACCGCGTAGCTCCGAAATGCCGTGACGGCGACTTCGCGTCCGAAGATCACAATCATCACCCAGACCGGAAGGGGTCCCCACCACGGAAGATGCCACATCTCCCCCGGCTGGTGCGAGAGGATGAAGAAGGGGATGAACGTCGCGACCAAGAGAAACTTGTCGGCCAGCGGATCCAGCAACTTTCCAAAGTCAGTGATCAGGCCGTGCTTCCGCGCCAGATATCCGTCCCAGAGATCACTCAAACTGGCAGCAAGGAACAACACGAAGGCAGCGAACCGCCCCACGGTGGAAGGGCTCAGCGCCAGGACGAAGATGACCGGGCAGGCCGCGATTCGCGCGACAGTAATGATATTGGGGAGGTTCATGCGGCTGGGAGCCATCATCCCATCCATCACCCGTCAGCTCAGTGATTTCACCACCATCTTGCTGACCGCCCGCAGTGTATCGAAAACGCCTTGCCCTTCGGTAGCGACTGCCTCGAAGTCCGGGACGCCATCCGGGTTCAGTTGCGATCGGAGCACCTCCACTGGCTGGATGACCTCCAGATCTCGCTTGTTGTACTGAACCGCCAATGGAATCTCCTCGATGTCGTACCCGTACGATTCGAGATTCTCGTACAGGTTGTGCATCGACTCGATGTTCGCCTCCGTGCGGCTCGTTTGAGAGTCGGCGACGAAGACGATCCCGTCAACTCCCCGGAGGATGAGCTTGCGACTGTGGTTGTAGTAGGTCTGCCCGGGAACCGTGTAGAGGTGCATTCGGGTCTTGAAACCTCGAACGTCTCCCAGATCGATGGGAAGGAAATCGAAGAACAGAGTTCGTTCCGTCTCCGTAGCGAGGGAGATCATCTTGCCCCGGGTTTCGGGGTTCACGCGGGAGTACACATACTCCAGGTTTGTGGTCTTTCCACCCAGACCGGGACCGTAGTACACGATCTTGCAGTTGATCTCCCGGTTGGCGTAGTTGATCATCGACATGGTCGAGACCTAGTCTCCTTCCCTTGACACCGGTGCGTCTGTCGCTCCGCCAGCGCCGCCACATCTCTGCGTACCGTGCCGAGCCCCGTCTGTCGCTCCGTCAGCGAGCCACATCGCCACCTCTTGCACCAAACCCCCGTAGCATACGCTGGAAGCGCTACCCGTCGAATGAGATCTGGATCCAGGTGGAACGCCACCAGCCCGTTCACGACGCGGCTGATCACGGAGGACAGCAAAGGAGAAGCCCACGTTCACGCACTCGGCGCGTCACTCCCATCCGAACCAGACTGGGCGGCGCGGACCTCCTCCTGCATGCGCTGAATGATGGAGCGCGCCCGCTTTCGCAGAAGACTTCTCGGTTCCCAGGCGATGAAGTCTCGAAGGAGATTGATGTTGTCGACGCTCGCCTCAGCCTGCGAGACATGCCGCAGGGCCCCCAATCTTCGAACGGTCCGAGAGCTGAACAGATCCCGTCGGTACCGGGAGATACGATTCCTGACGAAAAGCGCAGCCAGAGCGCTCGCCGTCCCCACCAGGGCGACCGCGATTCCGGTGTTTCGAAGGGTCTTGTTCATCCGTCCATAGGATGCTCCGGGCTCCCGCTACATCTCGCGGCGACCCGACAACGCTTCAGCAAGAGTCGTACCGTCAACGTACTCCAGTTCGCTCCCTACCGGAATGCCCCGCGCTATGCGCGTGACCCTCGGTCCCAGCGGCCGTATCACGCTCTCCAGATAGACCGCGGTGGCCTCGCCCTCCACGCTCGGGTTGGTGGCGATGATCACTTCGCGCACGGAAGGGTAGGCCTCCCGAACCCGCTCATTCAGGCGCCGGATATTCAGGTCCTCCGGGCCAATCCCGTCCAGGGGCGAGAGATGTCCACCCAGGACGTGATACACCCCCTGGAACTGACCGCTGCGCTCGACGGCCCCCACATCGAAAGCCTCCTCGACGACGCACAGAAGGGCCACGTCCCGACGAGGATTCGAGCAGATTTCGCAGAGAGCTTCCTCGCTGAAGTTGCCACACCGCTCGCAGGGTCGAATTCGATCCGCCAGGTCCGTGATCGCCCGTGCGAGGCGTCGCGACTCCTCGTGGGGCATCTTCATGAGGTGGTAGACGAGCCGGAGAGCGGTCTTGGGACCGATCCCCGGGAGCCGAGCAAGCTCCCTGGAGAGGCGGTCGATCACAGACACGTCAGGGGGGAATCAGAGGAGACCGGGAAGCTGCACGGGTAACGGAAGACCCCCGGCCACCTTGCGCATCTCCTCTTCGTAGAGGGCACGTGCCTTGTTCTGCGCCTCTGCGACCGCTGCAAGAACCAGGTCCTCCAACATCTCGACGTCCTCTGAATCCACCACGACCGGATCGATCTCAATCTTCTTCAGACTGCCCTTGCCGTCCACGGTCGCCGTCACCATGCCGCCGCCAGCGGAGGCCGACAACGATTGCAACTCCAGGTTCTCTTGGAGTTCGGACATGCGGGACTGCAACTGCTGCCCCATCTGAATGAGGTCTTGAAGATTCTTCATCGGCTCCGGCTCGTGCCGCCGTAAACGGTCCGTTACTCCAGGAGTTCCAGGTCGAGTTCTTCTACCGCGCGCTCCAGGAGGGGTTCCCGGGAATAGAGCTCCTTCAGCCGGTCCTTCCGAACGGCTTCTTGGGTGATCCGATGGGCATCGTCCGGTGTTCCCTCGCCGCCATCGTCCACCCTGACCTCTACGCTTCGGCCGAGCTCCGCTCCCAAACGATCCGCCAGGCCACGTCGGACGGAAGAATGTTCGAGACGCTCTCTTCCGGGTCCAGGCGGGATGTGGATCTGGATGGTGCCCGGAGGCGCTTCCCGAACGTTTGCTCCGAGGAGGAACGAGCGAAGACCAGAAGGAAGTCCCGTTCCCGAGTCGAGCACCTTTCGCCAGGCTTCGGTTACCGGATCGGATGCGCGCGACTCTTCGCCGGCCCCTCTCTCCCCGGCAGCAATCGGGAGGCTTACCGCAGCGGTAGAGGGGATCTCGCCCTCGTGGTCGCGACCCTCCGGCCGTTCGGATGCTCCCCCGAGAGCACGGATGAGCTCCTCGAGCTCGATCGTCCGGTCGATGTAGCTGAACCGGAGAAGTAGCAGCTCCAGGAGCATGCGGGGCTGCCCGCTCCTGCGCAGGCTCCCCGTGGTTTCCAGCTCCGCCGCCATCGCCAGCATGCGCACGAGGTCACCCGGCTCGAAGGCATCGGCCCGCTTGCGAAACTCCTCGATCAGGTCATCTCGGAGGTCGGGGGCTCCACCTCCCTCCATGCGAAGCTGGAGGAGACTTCGCAGGGTCTCCACCAACCCGACATAGAACTCGGCCAGATCGTAACCCTCGTCGAGAAGACGATCGATGAAGCTGAAGATCTCCCCCCGTCTGGACTCCAGAAGGAGGTCGAACAGCGCCAGGTACCGCTCCTCCTCCACGAGCCCGAGAACCTGGCGGACTGAATCCGCGTCCACCCTTCCCTCGCTCAGCGCCAGAACCTGGTCGAGCAAGGAGAGGGCGTCTCTCATCCCTCCGTCCGCCTTGCGCGCGATGATCCTGAGTGCGTCGGTGGATCCGGTGGCCTTCTCCGTCTCCAGGACGTCCTCCAAGCGACTGACGATATCCGTGGAGCCGATTCTCCGGAAATCGAAGCGCTGACATCGGGAGAGGATCGGAGAGGCCGTCTGCTGGATCTTGTTGGGCTCGGTGGTGGCGAAGACGAAGATCACCCGGGGAGGAGGCTCTTCGATGATCTTCAGAAGCGCGTTCCACGCCTCACGGGTGAGCATGTGGGCTTCGTCCAGGATGTAGACCTTGTAGCGGTCAGCCTCTGAAGGCGCGTACATGGCCCGCTCCCGGAGATCACGCGCGTCATCGACGCCGCGATTCGACGCCGCGTCGATCTCGACCACGTCCAGAGAGGTGTGTCCTCCCCAGATTCGGGCGCAACTGTCGCAGCGTCCGCAGGGCTCACCGTCGTCGCTGCGGTCCGGGCAGTTGAGGGCCATAGCCAGGACCCGCGCCACCGTGGTCTTGCCAACGCCTCGGGGACCACAGAAGAGATAGGCATGCCCGACCCGGTCGTTCGCCACAGCTCGCCGAAGGGTATCGGAGACGTGCGCCTGCGTGGCGACCTCAGCAAATCGCCGGGGCCGGTACTTACGAGCTAGCGCCGTATGGGACAACGGACGTTCCGGCGAAGGTGACTCAGTCAGTGGCCGATGCGGACGGGTGTGGGAGACCGCCCAAGAAAGGTGCCCCAGGCTACCCGCAACAACGATCACCACACTTACCGCTGCTACCTGCGGGGTCCTGACGGGTTTCGCGGGCTCTCGCTCTGCGGACCTGGGGCACGTTGGAAGCTAGAAATGCGGCCGAGAGGCGTCAAGCGGGATCGGCCCGTCTCCAGGCGTCTTCAACATGCTCCACCAGGGGTGGGTGCTGCGGACGAACCATCACTCCCACGGCGTCGAACCGGATGATGTGATACGCTCGAGGATGTCGCTCCAACCAGGCCGCGGCGACAGCCGCGATCTCGCGTCGCTTCCTTCGGGTGATCGCCTCCAGCGGGTGCCCGAAGCCAGACCCCGTCCGTGTCTTCACCTCCACGAACGCCAGCACGCTTCCCCTGGCCACAACCAAGTCGATCTCCTTTCGCCCGAACCGGTAGTTCCGGTCCAGAATCGTCCACCCGTTCTCCTCCAGGTGGCGTGCGGCCAGATCTTCGCCGCATCTTCCGATGGCGAGGTGGGACATTGCGTAAAAGCGAAAGAGTTCGGTGCCCCAGCAAAGGATCCGGTTCTGGGGTCCCTGGAGACTAGCTCAGGGGGTCAGACGCTGGAATGGATGGATGCGGCAAAGAGAGAACCAGACACCAGCCTGCTCCATCCTTCAGATGCCCGGATGGTTCCTCAGGGGGGTGTGCCTCACTGCCGGAGCGCACGCTCCCTCCCGCTCGCAAAGAGGCGTCGAATCCCCTATCCTTAGCGTCCTGCTCAAGCGTTGTCCCGAGGTCCCGTCGGAGGTGGGCGGTGACCCGCACCCTTTGACGACTCCCGGAAGAGATGCGACGCTCACGCCGCCGACTGCTCTGGCTGCTTGCCGCCGTCCCCCTCGTACTCGTGGGGGCCGCCCTGCTGTACATGCTGGGCATGGCCCACCTGGAGGGCGACCCACGAACGTTCGGGTCCAGCCTCGAGTGGGCGGCGGAGACGATGACGACCACGGGCTATGGCAAGGACGCGAGCTGGAGCCACCCCGTCATGCAGGCCTTCGTTATCGTCGTCCAATTCGCGGGCGTGTTCCTGACGTTCATGCTCTTCCCCGTCTTCGTCATCCCGTTCTTCGAGGAGCGATTCGAGGGGCGGCTTCCCACTCAGATCCCGAAGCTGAAGGACTACATCGTCATCTACCGGTGGGGGCCCGCCGTGAGCTCGCTGGTGGAGGAGCTCGACCACAAGCGTGTTCCGGTCGTAATCCTCGAGGAGGACCTCAGCCTCGCGCGCCTCCTCCACGACCGGGGGCGTCACGTATTACACGTGAATCTCGACGAGGATGATGCCCTCCTGGGACAGCTATCAGGAGCGCGGGGATTGGTGGCCAACGGCACCGACCAGAAGAACGCAGTCATCACCGTGAGCGCGCGACAGAGGGGCTTCCAGGGCCCCATCGTGGCGCTCGTGGCGAATCCGAGCCGCCGCCCGCCCCTACAGCGCGCGGGAGCGACGGCCGTGTTCACCCCGCGGCATGCACTCGCCCTGGCGGTCGCCGCGAAGGCGAGTGACAAGATCAGCCCGCGCGTCTCCGGGGTCCAGAGCCTGGGGCGGCACCTGGAGATCGCTGAGATGCGGGTCCATCGAGAGAGCGATCTCGTGGGCAAGACGCTCCAGGAAGCCCACGTTCGGCGCCGTACCGGCGCGACGATCATCGGGCGCTGGGTCGGGGGCGAGCTACTGGCCCAGCCCGCGCTGCGCCAGCCCATCGAGCAGGGTTCGATCCTGGTGGCGGTGGGGAGCCAGGGCGCGATTCGAAAACTCCGGGACCTGATCGCGCCGGCCGAGACGGGCGGCCACTTCGTGATCGTCGGCTACGAGGAGACTGGCATCAAGATCGCGCAATTCCTCCGGGATGCGGAGGAGGAAACACGGGTGATTCACACCGCCGCCAAGGAAGGAGTGGACTTGGTTGGCGACGTGCTCGACGAGGAACGGCTCCGCGAGGTGGGCGTGGCGGACGCCCGCGCGGTCATCCTCGCGATCGAGGACGATAGCGAGACGCTGTTTGGAGCCGCCGTGGTCCGCGACGTCGCGCCCGAGACCACCATCATCGCCAGCGTGAAGCGGGCGGAGAACGTGGCCCGCATCCATCGGGCAGGCGCCGACCACGCACTCTCGGTCAGCCAGGTGGCCGGTCAGCTGCTGGCCTTCCAGCTTCTGGGAGAGGAGTCCTTCTCCGTTCAGCCCCGGATCAAGCTGGTGCGGACGCTGGCCGGAAGTCTGGCCGGGAGGAAGCTCCTGGCCGCGCGCGTCACCGAGCGCACCGGCTGCTACATCGTCGCCGTTGAGCGCGGCAGTGATGTGATCGTAGAGTTCGATCCCGACTTCATGCTGGAGGAGCGAGACGTGGTCTACGTCAGCGGCACTCTCGACATGATCTCCAAGTACTTCGAGACGTACCCCGAGGTCAGACCCTAGTTCACCGGAATCGGACTCCGCCAACGGGCCAGCGACGATTCGCTCAGAAATACACCCGTCCCCTGAGGAATCCCCCTGCGTCCCCGGTCCCGAACTCGGTCCCCTCCGGACCCAGCGGAACTACGCCGTTGAGTGTGAGATCCACATTCTCGGCGAAGGCGTACACCACCGCAGGCACCAGCGCCACGCTCCCGTCACCCATGTTCACTAGCCCGGACATTCCAACCGTCCAGATCTGAGCAACCGTCCGATTCACCAGAGCGAGGAGAATGCCCTGGCCCAAAGAGAGACGATGGCCCAGGGCTCGGGCCAGCCAGGACTTCAATGCGTAGGAGTCCCCCCACTCCCCGCGACCGTTGAAATAGGTCTCCAGAAGGATGAACGTGCCGTTCTCCAGGGTGTAGTTTCCGCCCACCGTTGCTTCAAGCCACCTCTTCCCATCGTGGCTCGACCAGGCGGCCTCACCCCAGACGCCCAGCCCCAGAACTTCACCCGAGAGGTCTCCCCCCACGGTGATCCGGCGCTCCAGATCCTCCTCCCCCCCGAGCTCCGACGAGGCGACGGGCTCGTATAGCTCCGCCACCAGAGCCGACACGTCGACCCCCCGGACGTGATGTCGTGCCCGGAGAACCTTGCCGCTGGTGTCGAGACTACCGTTGGGGACAAGGGCCATCTGGATGTCGCTCAGGGCCCCCAAAGGAATCTTGGTCGAGATCGCGCCCACACCCTCACGTTCGTACGTGGGCTCGAGCACATCCTTGGGCCGGAAGAACTCCGTTGGGTTGTAGGCCCAGGATGCCCCCCAGGTCAGGTACTGCTTCCCCGCCGTTACCTCCACCGGCCCGACGTTCAGGCTCAAGTAGGCATGATTGAGAAAGTCCCGATCCTCGATCTCGGTGAAGACGCTGTCGGCATCGGGCACCAGATCCTCCGGAAGGAAGTCCTCCAGCCTCACCTCGGTCCGTCCCCGGTAGAGTTGCCAGACCACCGCGGCGGACATGCGGGTCCCCAGGCCGGCGCGCGCATCCAGATCCATCCTGAGCCGATCGTAGTCGAGGATCGTCCAGTCTCCTCCTGCGTAGCGCATCGAGAACTGGTGCTCCAGGTATCCATTCACCCGAGCGTTGACAGACTGGCCGTGGACGCCAGCCGCGGTCCACACGAGGAGGAGGATCGGGGCGAGGGCAAGGGTCGGTGATGGGCCCATGAAGGCGGTCTCACCCTCCACTTTCCAGATAGCGAAGGGTGAAGACCTGTTCTGGGACGTCGATGTCGAACTCCAGCTCCAGGAACTGGAGAACCGTCCTCGTCTCGGTCTGGAGGGCGCTGTCCATCTCCACCCGGAACGGGTACCAGCGATCCCCTACTCGCCTGACGTCCCCCAAAACGGCCGTCTTGAGCAGCCTTCCACTCCGGGCGAAGCGCTCCTCCTTGAGAGGGATCCACCGCTCCGAGTCGATCCACACCTTCCTCATGGGATAGGTCAGATCACGCCGCTTCGCGGTCAGTGCAAGGACCAGCGTGGGACGCCCGTCCAGGATCTCCTCACCCTCGACGACACCGTCGTAGTCCTCCACCATGCTGGGATTCTCGCTGGCGTCCCCGTAAGAGAAGTCGCTTCCCATGAGGCCCTGCCGCAGCATGTGTCCCTGGATGCGTACGCTCTTCCCCACCCTGGGGAGGAAGATCCACATGTGGTCCTCCATGCGGAGGAAGCGGCTTCCAGCATCCCGGGCGGGTTCGGTGAACTCCAGGAAGGAGCGTTCCGTTCCCTCCGCCCACGACCCGAACACCAGGTCTCGCACGTCCCCGTCCCGATACTGGATGCTCATGCGTGCCCGAGACCGGATCGTCTCGATGGTCATGTTCCGATCCACGCGCCTGAGAACATCCTCAGCGCTCTCCTGGGCCTGGGCCGCCCTGTTGGAGACCAATAGGGCCATCCAGGTCATCAGGGCGGCTGCCAACCACCGCGCCACGGGAGATCCTCGAAGCCCGGTCACGATCTCAACGCCTCCGCCGGTGTCATGCGAATGGCGCGCCAGGCCGGGTAGAGCGCCGCGAGTCCAGCGGCCAGCGTTCCGGCGAAGGCGCTCACGAGGGTGAAGCTCACCCTCCAGTCGGGGTACACCACGCCCTGTATGGGAAAGTCCACCGAGCTGAACGCATCCCCAACATTGATGCCGATGTGTTCAATGAGGATGGAAACACCCGTGCCCAGGGCGCCCCCGGCCACGGCACCCAGCAGACCGATGGTCAGCCCTTCGGCCAGGATCAGCCTGACGATGTCGCTCCTCCTCATTCCCAGAGCCGCCTGCATGCCAAACTCGTGGGTGCGCTCCATCACGGTCATCAGCATCGTGTTGATGATGATGAGGCCAGCCATGAGGAGGAGCAGGAGGAGGACCACGCCGAAGATAGGACGCACCATGTCGAGGGTCTGGATCAACGGGCCCTGGTCCTCCCAGGAGAGAACCTCGAGGTCGTCCTCCGAGAGTCCATCGAGCTGGGCAGCCAGTTCGTTCGATAGATTCTCGGCGTCATCCGCATCTCGGGCGAACACCACGACCTCCGTCGCTGCATCCTCGAGTGCGGCGAAGTCCTGAGCCTGGTCCAGGGAAGCCATCAGGAGAACCCGATCCAGGAAGGCCATCCCGGATGCTGCGAGCCCTGTGATCTCCAGGCGTGCGCCGCCCAGGGACCGATAGGCCGTCTGCCCCAGGATCGTGATGCTGTCCCCGACGCCCACCTCCAGCGTCTCCGCGAAGCGCCGACCCACCAGGACTTCCGGGCGCCCGGCTCCGGGAACCCGTCCCTCAACTGTGATGCCCGACGGATTCAGGTACGGCCCCTCCCTCTCCAGATCGACTCCCAGCAGCAGCCCTGGGCGGTTGGAGGACGCCCCGTCCACCAGAACGGAGGCCCGCACTCGGGGGATGGCTTCTTCCACCGCCGGATGCTGGCGAAGGGGCAGAAGGAGCCGGGAAAGCTCGCTCACGTTCAGGTGCATGGGCTGGAGACGCTCCCGGGCCGTGTAGCCGTCCCGGGTGATCCTCACGTGACCGGACTGGACCCGGGCGTAGGTCTCGATGGTGTGGTCCAGGAGGCCCGTGACGTGGGCCATGCCGTAGGTGAGCGCCGCCACCGCCACCGTGACCGCAAGACCGGTGAGCCCGCTACGCCGCGTGTTGCGGCGCGTGTTCCGCCAGGCCATGCGCCAGAGCGGGATCTTCCGTCGGGCAAGTCGGTCGGGTCTAGACATGGCGCAGTGCCTCCGCGGGATCCTGCGCGCTCGCCCGGGCCGCAGGGTAGAGGGATGCCAGGGCCGCCAGGACGCCTGTGGCCAGCCAGCACACGAGTAGGACGATCACGTCTACGGCCGGGTAGACCACACCCCTCACCGGGTATCCGATGTCCATGTCACCGTACATAGCCGTCAGATCGATGCCCACCCGGGTGAGCCAGGCGATGATAGCGAAGGCGACGAGCGATCCCACCGCGCCACCCAGCAGGCCGGCCAAGGCCCCCTCGGTGAGGAACAGCCGACGAATGCCGGCAGCCCGCAGACCCATGGCCATCAGCATTCCGATCTCCCGGGTCCGCTCGAAGGCCGCCATGAGGATGGTGTTGGTGATCCCGACAACCGCCATGACCAGGAAGAGAGCCAGCATGATCGCCTGCCCCGTACGCTTCATCTGGACCAAGGACATGAAGTCGGACTCCATCTCTCTCCAACCCTTCACCTCCGCACCGTCGGTCGCGGCCATCGCCTCCCTCAGCCGCTGTAGCGTCGCGTCCCCACCGGATGAAGAGGAGAACCGTACCGCCAGCTCCGTTGCCACCGGACCCATATCCAGCAGGACCCGGGCGGCGTCCAGCGGGAGCAGGAAGCTGTTCTGGTCGATCAGCGGATTGCCGGTGCCCACGAGGCCAAGTACGGGCAGATCCACCGCCTCGTATGCGCCGGCCTGGGTCTTCGCGAGCACCGTGAGCCAATCGCCCGTGGACACCTGGAAGAGCTCCGCCAAGCCACTTCCCAGGAGAATGCCCTCGTCCCCAGGCGCCAGATATCCGCCCCGCACCACGGCCTCCGAGATGCGGAAGACGTCGCTGTCACTGCCGCTGACATCGATGCCCACCCCCAGGCAGGCCACCTGGTCCGATCCATTGGAGATCTGCGCCGAGAAGACCAGCCGAGGGGTGGCGGCGGCCACCCCGCTCACACCCCGGACCCGACCCTCCAGCTCGTCCAGGTGCGAGAAGACGTACTCCAGGGGCATTTCGTCGCGCATCTCGAAGTATCCCTCGGGGAAGAGCTTGGCATGCGCCGTCTGGTAGTTGATCAGGTTGTCGAACGACTGCCTCTCGAGCCCGATCATCAGCGATTGGATCGCCTGCAGCAGCAACACCGCCACGGCCACTGTGCTGGCGGTGATCCAGGTTCGCCGGCGGTTTCGCTGCAGGTTTCGCCAGGCAATGCGCAGAGTGGCTCCCACGGATAGACGGCCCGGGATGATCTCAGGCTTCAAGGCCGCCTCCATTCCGCCGTTCGTCCGACTCCACTTGACCGTCTCGTAGGCGGACGAGCCGCGTGGCATGCCGCATGACGAGAGGATCATGCGTGGAGAACACGAACGTCGTTCCGAACTTCTCGTTCATGGACTGCATGAGCTGGACGATCTCCAGGGCAGTGCCGCTGTCCAGGTTCGCGGTGGGCTCGTCGGCCAGCACCACCGTGGGGTCCTTTACCAACGCCCGGGCGATGGCCACGCGCTGCTGCTGTCCGCCGCTCAGGTGGGCGGGCCGACGGTCGCCCAGCGATCCCAGGCCCACCTCCTCCAACATGTTCTGGACCCGGCTCCGGCGTTTCTCTTCGTCCTCGATTCCCAACAGCTGGAGAGGGAGCTCCACGTTCTCCCGAGCGGTGAGGACCGGAATCAGGTTGAACGTCTGGAAGACGAATCCCAGGTGGGTGTTCCGGAAATCCGCCAGCGTTCTGGAAGACAGGCCCTCCGTCTTCCGATCGCCGATCCAGACCGTGCCCGACGATGGGGTGTCCAGGGCGCCGAGCAGGTTGAGCAGGGTGGTCTTTCCGGATCCTGAGGGCCCGGCGAACGAGAGGAATGCCCCCGACTCGACGTGCAGGCTTACCCCTCGCACGGCGGGAACCTTCAGGTCACCCACCCGATAGGTTTTGGTGACGTCCACCAGACGAGCCGCGATGCTCATGGTCCGCCTCCCCTCTCGGCATCGCCGGGTGCAGCCCCGCGCCGGGCTCCCCAGCCAGTGATCCCCTTCTCCATCAGGGCACCAAAATAGGTGTACAGGTCCCGCATCTCCTCCAGGCGAGCCCGGGCCTTGGGACGGTCATCCCCCACTGCCTCCACTCCAGCCTGGGCCAGTCTGATTCCCTCGGACACCGCCGCCGTCCTCGTGCGAATCGCGTGTTCGAAGGGGTTCAGTGAAATCTCGTAGTAGTCCCTGCGATCCCCCGGCACCCCCACCCGCTGGACCAGACCCAGTTGCTGACAGAAACGGGCGTTGGTGCTCACCGATGCTTTGCTCACGTGGAGCCGCCGAGCAAGGTCGTCCAGCGAGAGCGGCTCCTCGGAAACCAGCAAGAGCCCCAGCAGGCGTCCGGCCGTGCGCGACATACCCAGGCGTTCGAGAAAGAGGCCCAGGCGTTCGATGAAGGTTTGGATCTCGGGCTTCAACTCCGCGCTCCTCCTTGGGGTCACCCGCAAACCGGGAGCTGCTCCCTTCTAGGAGCATACTGCGTTAAGTATGTTCAATCAATACTGAATGTATCGAAGAAGAGGAGCTTCTGTGTTGATCATGCAATCGGCAGACCGGGCCCGTCAGGTCTAGAGTGAGGAAGATGCGGGCAGCGGAGGTACCAGGTCCCGGGATATGGCTCGTGCAATCTCCCGGATCTGCTCCATGAGCTCGCCGAACTGCTCCGGATACAACGATTGAGCTCCGTCGGAAAGCGCCTGCGTCGGATCCGGATGCACCTCCACCATGAGGCCATCCGCACCCGCGGCCACCGCCGCCCGAGCCATGGGGATCACCTTCGCGCGCACCCCGGTACCATGACTCGGATCCGCGATGATCGGAAGATGTGAGAGAGACTTGACCACCGGAATCGCCGTCAGGTCCAGGAGGTTGCGGGTGTGGTTGTCGAAGCCCCTCACGCCGCGCTCGCAGAGGATCACCTGAGGATTGCCCTCGGCCAGGACGTACTCGGCGGCCAGAAGCAGCTCGGTGATCGTGGCTGAAAGCCCCCTCTTCAGTAACACCGGTTTGGCCTTCCTCCCCACTCTGCGCAGAAGGGGATAGTTCTGCATGTTGCGGGCACCGATCTGGATGATGTCGGCAACCTCGCTCACCAGATCCGCCCCCTCCGGATCGAGTGCTTCCGTCGCGATCGCCATGCCACTGGCTTCCCTGGCCAGGGCCAGCAGCTCCAAGCCCCGCACTCCCAGGCCCTGGAAGGAGTACGGCGAGGTACGAGGCTTGAACGCTCCCCCCCTGAGCACCGTCGCTCCCATGGCCCTGAGCTCCTGGGCCATGTCCAGGATCTGCTCCTTGCCCTCCACGGCGCAGGGACCCGCGATGATGGCAATCTCCCGACCTCCGATACGGGTCCCGTTGTCCAACGTGATGACCGTGTCCTCGTCGCGCCATTCCCGAGAGACCTGCTTGTACGGATGGGTAACCTCGATGAGATCCAACACCCCTGGAAGCCCCTCGAGGCGATTCGAGTCCACGCGGCCGTCGTTTCCGATGATCCCGATGGCCGTGCGCTGCTGGCCGGGAATGGGGCGTGCTTCGTACCCCATCTCCCGGATTCGAGCTTCCACCCGCTCGACGTCCTCGGCGGACGCGTTGTGCTTCATCACGACAAGCATAGCTGCACTCTGGTCTGACCTTCAGGTCATAGCCGGAAGGAATGGGCCGTGTGCGGCGCCCATCCTACCCGGAACGATTTGATATCCGGGTCCGCCCGTCCTCCACCTCGACCCGGAGGCCGTCCCAGCCAGCCAGGACCGTGCCCTCATACCCCGCTCCTCGAATGAGGTCCGGGACCCGTTCCGGGACCAGGTCCGGATACATGTGCGTGGCAATGGTCACGCCGGGGCGAGCGAGCCGCGCGAGCCGCGCCACTCCAGACGGTGTCAGATGATTGTCGTACCGAGGGGGATCCGGATGGCTGCACTCCACCAGGAGAACGTCCGGTCTGTCCAGAAACCTCGCCAGCTCGGGGTCCGGTCCGGTGTCCCCGGTGTATGCGATGACACCCCAATCCGATTCCCAACGATACGCGACGGAGTGTTCGGTGTGGCGGGTGGGACAGGTTCGCAGGCGGAAGCGCTCCTCGGTGTCTCTCCATTCGCCTTCTCGAGCGACCTCGACAACCCTCACCGGAAACCCCGGATCCAGCACGCACCCAGCGAAGGCAGTGGACAGAGCATCCAGAAGCGTCTTCAGGCCCGGTGGGCCGATGATCGTGAGCGGCGCCTCGCGGGGCGGATGCACGCCGTGCTTCAGAGCGAAAATGAACGGACCCAGATCACCCAGGTGATCGACGTGGAAATGGGTCAACCCGATGTGGCTCACTCCGTTCCAGCCGATTCCGCAGCGATCCATCCCGTGGAGTGCCCCCGAGCCGCAGTCCAGGAGCATCCGCACCCCTGGCGCCTCCACGACATGACACGGCGAACGCCGGTCGTCGTCCGGAATCAGGGTCCCCGATCCCACCACCGTGACGCTCAAGGCCAATAGACCATCCTCCGGATCTCCTCGACATCCCTGGCGCGCAGGCGGAGCAGGTACACACCTCGGGGCACCTCCCTTCCCTGGTCATCCTTCCCATCCCAGTGAAGAAGTGTGCACTCATTGAGATCGACCTCGTCCCGTCCGTACAGTCCTGACTCCAGGGTGATCGGTGCACACCCGGACGCCGGGATGAGGCGCCGTATTCGCCTTCCCCGCAGATCGAACACCTCGAGCGTCACCTCCCCTGGTGTGGACAAGTCGAACCAGATGCGCGTGACACTCCTCCCCAGGTCTTCGCGAGGGAACGGGTTCGGGTAGTTCTGGAAGAGGATGGTCACGGGAGGGCGTGACCGGCTGGTGATGACGAAGGGACCCGCGCTGGTCACCGTGTCCGCTCCCCCCACGGGGGCCGTCGCGATGACGCGCCACCGCAAGGGAAGGTTGAACGGCAGCGGATCGGGGATGCGAAACGAAGTCTCCCTGAGATCGGGGAAGGACTGGATCGGCTCCTGGTCCCTGTCCGAGAGCACCTGTAGCTCGAACGCCAGCGGTCCCGCCGGAGCCGGAACGTCGAAGGCGTCCCATTCCAGAGTCGGGCGGGTTTCCTCGATGGTGACTCCTGCCGGGTCGTTGAGAACGAGGAGCGTCACCCACGACGGCACTTCGATGGGTCCCTGAGTCTCCGTCCGGCGACGGACACCCTGTGTCGTCTCCGCTTCCACCCTCCAGAAGAGCCGCCTCCGTGGCGGAAGCGGGGCAGCCGGACGCCTGGCGAAGGCACCCACCACGCTGTCTCGCACCACGACCTCGCTGAATGCGGAATCCTCGGCGGCCTGGAGTCGGAAGACCACGGGGAGCGCTCGCAGATCCACCGTCGGCGCGTCCCAGAAGAATCGCGGCACCAGGCTCGTCACCGTTCCCGCCGGAGTGACTTCCTGGAGGGGCAGCGCCCGAAGACCGTCGGGGAAGAAGATGGCGGAGGCCACGTCCGGGACCCCGGGACCGTTGGACGCCACGCCGTCGGGCCGGGATCGAGCGGAGGATATCAGGGCCTCCGCGATGGATAAGGGCCCACGTTCCGGATGGGCCTCCGCGAAGAGGGCGGCGATTCCGCCGATGAGTGCCCCGGCGAATTCCGTCCCGTCCACCGCCACCGTGTCATCCGGAGCCGCCACGCCAGCGGTCACCAGACCCACCCCTGGCGCCAGGATCTCCGGCTTCCGACGCCCGTCCGAGGTGGGCCCCCGAGCAGAGAACCCGGCCGGCCGGCCGGCTGCGTCGGATGCTCCAACGGAAATCACGCTGTCTCCATCCGCGGGGGCGACCAGGGTCTGCCCACCCGGACCCCCATTCCCCACCGGCACCACCACAAGGACGCCCCGGCGTGCCGCCTCGTCGGCAGCCAGGGTCGCCGGGATCTGGTCTCCGTCGAACCACTCCAACCCGTATGCGAAGTCGTCAAACTCGCGGAACCCCACCAGCGAGACGACCACTCGCACTCCCAGGCTTTCCAACCACTCCAAACCCGCCACCCAGAGATCCTCCTCCACACGCCGAGCCGAGGACACCTCTTCCACCCGGGCCAGGGCATACGAGGATCCAAAGGCTGGACCGCGGTCTCGTTCCGGAAGGTCTCCTGCAATGATCGCGAGAGCCGCCGTTCCCGGGCCGGCTTCTTCCAATGCCTCCCCCACCTCCGGCGTGACCGCGTCGTCCCCAGCGACGAAGTCCCGGGTCGCGAGAATCTCCACGTTGCGGAGCGCGCCGTGGTCCAGCCGCACGGCCGTCCCGAGGATTCCGACGCGAATGCCCGTTCCGGTGAGGCCCGCTTCGCGGGCGAACAGAACTCCAAGCTCGTCCAGCTCCTGGGAGAGCGACAGGCTTCCCGTCGTCTGTGTCCCGGACCTGGGGAGCCGCTGGCCGTCCACAAACGTCGGGCGCGCGGGTGGCGCCGCGGCGGTACGCACCGGCCGCACCGCTTCGACACCGGGGAGATGGGCAATGACCTGCACAGTGGAAGAGTCCGCCTCGACGCTGAGGGCATTGAGCCACCGGCTTTCCGTCCGGATCCTGACCCCCAGACGCTGTAAGGCCGCGCGGGTCTCCTCGGCGCGAACGTGCGTGAGATCGTGACGGGAGTGGTCTCGCACCCGGCTGTCTTGAGCAGGGAGTCCTCCCTCGACTCCGCCAGCGGCGTTCCGCCGTTCGGGAGTGAGGAAGACCCAATGCGCCAGGGAGGGCTCCGACTCGTTCGAGGCCGGGGGCGACACCCTAGGGGACCTCAAACCCGGCCCGGGCGATCCCCCCATGATCACGAGAATGAGGAACAGACCCTGGAAGAGATTACGCCGCGGAGCCACTGACTTGCAGAGCCTCTTCGAGGCGTACGCCTACGACCGTGCTGATTCCCGGCTCCTCCATGGTCACCCCGTAGATCCAGTCGGCGGCCTCGATGGTACGGGGGTTGTGAGTGATGACCACAAATTGCGTCTGACCCTTGAATTCCTCCAGAAGCCTTACGAAGCGGCCGATGTTCGACTCGTCGAGCGGTGCATCCACCTCGTCCAGAACGCAGAAAGGGCTGGGTTTCACGAGATAGATGCCAAACAGAAGGGCCAGGGCCGTGAGTGCACGTTCCCCGCCGGAAAGCAGGTCGATCCTCTGCGTCCGCTTCCCCCGTGGGGAGGCGTGGATCTCGATGGGGGATTCCAGGGGATCATCCGGGTCACTCAGCCAGAGATTGGCCTCCCCCCCCTGGAAGAGCCGGAGGAAGGTTGATTGAAAATTCTCTTGGATCTTCTCGAAGGTCCCGAGGAAAAGGTCCGTGGCCGTCTGGTTGATCTCCCGTATCGCGGAGCGCAGATCGTCCCGGGCATCCACGAGGTCATCGCGCTGCTCACGGAGGAAGGCCAGCCGGTTGCTCTCCTCCTCGTGCTCCTCCACCGCCAACATGTTCACTGGGCCGATCCGCTCAAGGGCCGCAACGAGCTCCTGATACTCGGCCCGAAGACCTTCGGGCTCTCCCTCCGCTTCGTCCGCCTCGTCCAGTAGCACCTCCAGGGGTCGGCCCCACTCGGCCTCGAGGCGCTCACGTATCCTCTCGATTCTGCCCGTGAGCTCTTGCCGCTCGAGCTCGAGCCGGTGACGGCGGTTCGTCGCCTCCCGTTCCGCCGCTCGCGCGTCCCGGAGTTGACGCTCCGCTTCGAGAAGCCCTTCCGCCACGGATGCGAGTGCCTCCTCCCTGCTCGACAGTTGGCCCCTTGCCTCGTCCTGCTCGCCAAAAAGTCTCTCCATGGCGACTGCCCCGTCCGCCCTCATCTGCGTGGCACGCTCCAGCTCCTGTCCGAGTTGCCCCCGTTCCCGGTTCAGTTCCTCGATCCGGCTCGTCTCCCCGGACTGAGCCCGCATTAGCTCGTCCTGGCGCTCCACTACCCGCGCGAGCTCCCCTTCGAGACGCGCCAGGCGGATGGTGGACTGGGATTCTTCGCTCCGGGCGGTCTCCCACTCCTCGAGAGCCCTATCCAACCTTCCCCGAGTCGCTCCGTGCTCGTCAGCCAAGCTCCGTGCCTCGTCCAGCAGTCCTTCGCGCTCTCGCCGAGTCTCCTCAGCCCGCCGGAGTGCCCGGCGCCGGGCCGCGCGAGTGCCCTCCAGCTGGCGATCCAGGTCCTCCCGTTGCCTCTCAGTACGCACCTTCCGATCGTCCTGAGCTGCCACTTCCGCTTGTGCGCCCCGGTAGTCGTCCACGGCAACGCGATAGGCGTCCCAGGTCTTCTCGACGCTGGATTCGGCACTCCGGAACGCCTCTTCGGCCGAGGCGCGAGCCGACGACGCGTCTTCCGCCGAGGATTGTGCTGCCCCGACAGCACCACGAAGCTTCCGGGTGCGCTCGCGGCGCTCGATCAATCCGCTCAAGCCGGAGGGCGCGCCGATCCGCACGACGCCAAGACGATCGACGGAGGTCCCCGAAGGCGATATGCGGATGCCAGATCCAGGAGGGGAGGACAGCATATCGCCATCCACTAGCTCCACCTCTGCAAGGAGTGCTCGGACCCATGGCGCCCCCTCCCCGGATGCCTCCAAGGCCTCGAACAAGCTCCCCACCCCTTCCGGTTTCGGCACCTCGTCCAGCGGAAGCAAGATCAGGCCACCGCCCTCCGACCACTCCTCCTCGAACCAGCGATTCAATCGGAGGACTGTTGCTCGATCCCGTACCACAAGCCCCTGCAGGAGAGGACCCAGAAAAGCCTCCACTGCTCTGGCTACGCCTTCGGGAGCCGAGACGAACTCCGACAGAAGGCCCACGATTCCGGAATCGTCGATCTGTTGCGCACTCCGCACGGCGGGCACCAACCCCTCCCCGTCTCTCTCCAGGGTTTCCAGAGCCGACAGCTGAGCGGCGAGTGCCGAGGCCCGGTCCAGGGCCTCCACCTCACTGGCCCGCGCCCGTTCCAGATCCTTTCTTCGTCGAGCCAGCTCCGAGCGTGCTGCCTGGACGCGAGCCTCAGCCTCCGACGCGGCCCGAACCAGAGACTCCGCCCGGTCGGAGAAGAGATCCCCCTGGGATTCCATGTCCGAGAGCTGGTCGGCCGCTTCATGCCTGTCCCTCTCCAGACGCTCCAGGCGCCGGCCCAACTCCACGGCCTGAGCCTCGGACGCTTCCGCATCGCCCTGGGTCTGGGCGACCTTCCTGGCGATTTCCCTCTCTCGTCGCTCCACCTCGTCGACATCCTGCCGAGCATGGACGAGGCGCTCGCGCACCTCCCGTGCTGCCGCCTGACTCGCCTCCATCTCCTGGCTCAGCCGCTGGAAATCCGCCTCCAGCCCCTCCCGCCTGCCTGCCAGGCCGCCCTCCTCCTCCTTCAACCCCCCGATCCGCCGCTCCCGCTCCGAACGCTCTCCGTCGATCTGCTCGATTCTGCGACGAGCGTACATGGCTCGCTCATCCGCCACGGCCAGATCCCGTTCCCACCGAGACAGCCGGGCGCGGACGTCTTCGAGCCTCTCTGCCGCAGAGCTCCGCGCCTTCTCGGCTTCCACCTGCTGCAGTCGAAGGGACTCGTACCGGGCTTCCGCGGTGCCAAGCTGGGCGGCGATGCCCTCTCCCACCACCTGGTCCTCGGCCAGCTTCTGCGCGACCTGAGCCAGGCGAGAGCCCAGGACGTCGAGCTCTCGCCGGACCACGGCCACTTCAACGGCCAGACGGCGAGCTCGGAGTCTATGGTATCGCTGAGCCTTGCCCTTCTGACGAGCCAGGGAGCGTACCTTGCTCTCCACCTCGCCGATGAGATCCTCGAGGCGCTGAAGATCTAGGTCGGCTCGTTCGAGCCTCCGCTGAGCGGACTTGCGGCGATCCTTGTACTTGCCGATTCCAGCAGCTTCCTCAAAAAGGGATCGCCGCTCCTCCGCGCGATCGGAGAGGATCGCGTCGATCATGCGGCTCTCGATCACCGCGTAGGCGTTCGCGCCCAGACCCGTGTCGCGACAGAGATCATGGATGTCCCGGAGCCGGCAAGGGGCCCGATTGAGTGAGTAGTCACTGCCCCCGTCTCGATAGACGGTCCTCCCGATCTCCACCTCCTCGAAAGGGACCGGGAGCGTGGCGTCCTCGTTGGACACGACCATGGTTACGGATCCCCGATTGACGGGACGGCGGTTCACGGTCCCCTGAAAGATGGCCTCCTCCATCTTCGCGCCACGGATCGCCGACGGCCGCTGCTCCCCGAGGACCCAGCGTATGGCGTCGCCGATGTTGGACTTACCGCAACCATTCGGACCCACGATGGACGTGATCCCCTCGTGGATCTGAATCTCAGTGCGATCCGCGAAGGATTTGAAGCCGTGGAGTCGGATCGATCGGAGCTTCACTGAGTCAGGCCGGGAATCGGGATGTATCCGGTGACACCACCGACGAGCAAGACAACCATGAGGATGATCAGGAGGATAATGGCGATCCAGCGACCCCGGGATCGTCTGGGTGTCACTGCGGGCACTGCTTCCTCGCCCGAACCCACCGCTGTGGCCGGAGCCTCGTCGCCGACGACGTCCTCGGCCCATTCAGGCCCCAGAACCCCGCCGAGCCGAGCGCTCGCCGCCCCAAGGATCTCTTGCGGCGACTCTTGCGGCCCCGCGAGGAGGATCACGCTGGAGGCGTGCTGGAGCGCCTTCGAACCCGCAGAGCGTTCCGAGGGAAGGTAGACGACCAGAGCCGCCTTCTCCGCCGCGAACCCCGCCGCCACTGCTTCCCAGCGCTCGTGATGGAGTACCTGATCCGGATCCGCCACGGGCGTACCCGCTGGAGCGAAGTAGAAGGGTCCGTCCGGTGCCCGGTGGGCGATGCGGGCCATGGACGCTCCATAGAGAAACCCGTCGGAGATTCCTTCTCCGTTTTCGACACCGACGATTCGGTGGAGGATGGGGTTCTCCAGATCCAGGTCCACAAGCACGACCCGAGCACCTTCTTCGGCCCACCTTCGAGCCAGGGCTGTGGCCGAGCGTGCAGCCCACTCCTCCTGCCGGGCAACACCGGTGGCCACGATAGCCACCACCCGGCCTTCCTCACTTCCAAGAACCCTGCTCGAGTGAAGGGTCCCTGGAATGGACTCCGCCTGCGGGTCGAATGGAACCCAGTCGCCGGTTTCAGCACTCATGCTCTTTGGCCCAGATGTGATGCGATGCTCCGCCACCCATGACCCGATCGGAACGGGGCGTTCCAGGAAGGTCGCCCGAAGTTAACCCGCCTCTCCCGGGCACGGCAATCAAGGGTGTACGCACCTCCTATCATCGTCCGATTTCATCAGACAGATCCGGTACACCGAGCGTCACGAGCCTCGTCTGGATCCGCTACTCCTCCAGACTCAAGCTCGGAGCATCGCCCCAGAGAACTTCCAACTGATAGAAAGCGCGGGCGGTATGGTGGAACACGTGCACGACGAAGTCAATGTAATCGATCAGCACCCAGTATCCGGCCTCCAGACCCTCCACGTGGTCGGGGCGCACGTCGCTCTTCTTCAGCTCCTCGATCACATGTTCCGCGATCGCCCTCACCTGTATGTCCGAGTTCCCCGTGCCCAGAACGAAGAAGTCGGTTGCGGAGGAGATTCCCCGAAGGTCCATCGCCATGACTGCCTGAGCCTTCCGTTCCAGGGTCAGGTTAGCCGCCAGCAGCACCTCGCTCGGGAGATTGTGCGGGCCAAGCTGAGGGCTCGGGGGCGACGGCATGACCGGAGCCAGGCTCAGTTCCCCTCCGCCCGCTCGACGCGGACCTCGATCTCCACCGTTACTTCAGAGTGGAGGCGGATCGGAACCTTGTAGACCCCTATGGCCTTGAGAGGCTCTTCCATGGCCACCTGTCTCCTATCCAGGGCGAAGTCCAACCCCGTCTCGTTGGCCCGGTCGGCCACGTCTGCGTTGGTGACCGATCCGAACAGCCTTCCTTCCTCCCCAGCTCGGGCCTTGAACGAGAGCACGGTCCCCTCCAGCTGTGCGGATCGCCGTCGCGCTTCGAGGTAGTCCCGCTTCGCCCGATCCTCGGCTCGTGCCTGCTCCTCCTCGAGGCGGCGGATGTTGGCGGCCGAAGCTTCGTATGCGAGGTCTTGCGGCAGGAGGTAGTTCCGGGCGTATCCCGGCTTCACGTTGACCACGTCGCCGGGCTCTCCCAAGCGATCAACGGTCTTTTTCAGGATCACCTTCATGCATTGCTCCTCGATAGAACAGTCACCCAAGAATCGCACGGGCTCGCTCGCGCAGGTCCAGCCATGTGTCTCCGAGGCCGATGATCAAGGCTCCGGCAACGACCACCGGGGCCAGAAAGAGGAGCCCCAGGAGCACCAGCACGAAGCCCAGGAGGGACACCCCCCCAGCGAGGAAGGTCACGACTGCGGCACCCCTCACGGCGTACAAGGTGCCCACGAACACCACAGCGTTGGTCCCCAGTCGGTTCCAGCCTTCGCCCAGGCGAAACACCGCAGCCGCGAGGCCGAGAATCAGAATCCAGATCAGCTGGTCGTTGAAGTGGAAGTCCCTCAACGGCCCGAGTGCTCGATCGCTGCCGTGCACGAAACGCACATAGAGCCACCACGCGACACCCAGCCCGGCCACTGAGGAAAGACCAAGCAAAGCGGGGAAGATCATACCCTGTATCTCCGCGGCTCTGAGCACGGCACCGACCACAGCCGGCGAAAGTGCCGCATCGCCCTGCAGGATCCTCATGGCCTCCAGCGCGGCCCCGACCCCGGTTCGTATCCGGTCGTTCATGACCCAGTCCGCCACGGTCCAACTCTCGGGTCGCACGAGGAAGAAGAGGGCACTGGCCGCAAAGGCGCCCCCTACCGCTCCAAGCGCTCTCGGAACGAATCCCCACCCTGGCCAGCGCAGCGTCAGCGCAACGAAGCAGCCGCCCACCAGCAAGGCCCAACCTCTCTCCAGGTACCAGGATCCGGTCTTGGGGGACCCGACCATCACCAGGGCCAACAACAGCGCCGCCGCCACGAGCCCGAACCCCCTCCGGTCGGGCATCAGCACCGTCATCAGGGCAAGCGGAAGGATGACGAGGACAAGAGGCTGACCGGAAAGGACGATGGCCGCTCCCAGGAGCGCAGCCGCACGAAGCCACCGTCGCTCCCCCGGATGGGGCTTATCCATCCAGACTAGATCCCGTGATCGCGCACGTAGGGAAGAAGGGAAAGGTAGCGAGCCCGCTTGATTGCCGTGGTGAGATGACGCTGGAAGCCCGCGGAGACCTTGGTGGTTCGTCGCGGCAGGATCTTGCCCTGCTCCGTGATGAACCTGGAGAGAGTCGCCACGTCCTTGTAGTTGAGAAGAAGGATCCGCGGTCCGTCCACGCGGCGACGACGACCGCGGCCGCCGCTGAACTCGGGCGGGCTGGAATCTTCATCCTCTTCTTCCTCGTCCTCCAGCGGATCCTCTTCGGGCTCTTCGTCGCTCGCGGCAGTCGCCCGACTCTCGGCCAGTATGGACATCCCGGACGTAGGTTCCCCTTCGTTCACAACGATCAGATACCGCCTCACCTGATCGTCCAGCCTGAGAAGTCGTTCGAAGGCGGGAAGGCTCTCCGGATCGGTCCGGAACTGGGCCACCACGTAGTAACCGCTCTTGAGGCCGCCGATGGGGTAGGCCAGCTGGCGCGCTCCCCAGTGATCGACGGCAATGATCTCGCCCCCGTCTTTCTCCACCAGAGGGGCGTGGAGCCGTTCGAGCTTCTTTTCGACCGCCCCCTCGTCCAGGGCCGGATCGAAGATATAGACGACCTCGTAATCGCGCATGTTCGTTTCCCTCGGTCCGCATCAGAACGGGCTCCGCGATGTCCACGGAGCGGGGTTAGCCTGATAAGATACTGCCTATAGGTCCCTTCTGACTAGATGTTGACCCTTCTGACTAGACGCTAAAGCGGAAGAGGAGGATGTCTCCGTCCTGCACGACGTAGTCCTTGCCCTCCGACCGCACCCGCCCCAGCTCCCTGGCAGACTTCATCGATCCGGCGACCACGAATTCCTCGAACTGAATGGTCTCGGCCCGGATGAAGCCCCGCTGGAAGTCCGTGTGAATCGCACCGGCGGCCTCCGGAGCGAGTGAGCCTCTCGGTAGGATCCACGCTCGGGCTTCCTTTTCGTTGAAGGTGAAGAAGGTGATGAGGCCCAGTAGTCCGTAGGCGGCGCGTATCAGTCGGCTCAGCCCCGCTTCGGATACGCCCAGCTCGTCGAGGAACTCCTTTCGCTCGTCCGGAGCCAGCTCGGCGAGCTCCGCTTCGATTCGAGAACTCACGGCGATCATCGGTCCCGCGGATTCTCGCTCCAGCGCATCGGCGAGCCGCCGGGTGAACTCGTTCTCGCAATCGGGCAGGTCCGACTCCCCCACGTTCGCGACGAAGAGGACCGGTTTCGCCGTCAGAAGGTTGTACGAACGGACCCGCTGCCACCGGTCCGGAGGTAGATCGAGGGACCGGACCGGCAGACCCTGATCCAGCGTCTCTCGGCAGGGAAGGAGAGCCTGCTCTTCGGCAAGGGCTTCTCCTTCGCCTGATCGCGCTCTCTTGCTCACCTTCTCGAGACGACGCTCGACCGCCTCCAGATCGGCGAGAGCCAGCTCCGTATCAACGATCCCGCGGTCCCTCACCGGATCCACGGTTCCCAGGACATGGGCCACGTCGGGATCTTCGAAGCAACGGAGAACATGGGCAATCGCGTCAACGTCGCGAATGTGCCCCAGGAATTGGTTCCCCAGGCCTTCGCCGTGGGAAGCACCCTCCACCAGGCCCGCGACATCCACGAACTGGATGAACGTGGGAACACGTTGGGGTGACCTTACGAGCGCGTGAAGACGGTCGAGACGCGCCTCCGGGACTTCCACCGTACCCACGTTGGGATCGACCGTGCAGAAAGGGTAGTTGTCCGCCGCCGCCCCCGCCGCCGTCAAGGCGTTGAAGAGGCAGGATTTGCCGACGTTGGGAAGCCCGACGATTCCGACCTTGAGCATGCTTCGGGACTTGCCTGCCGGCCACAGGCCCTGGGCGCTGCCGGGTGGGGTGGCCTTCGAACAGGGGTCTAATGAGGCGGCCGGCCCTGCGCGTGAATCTCGGTGAAGCTATTCCGGGGTCGCGTGCGGGTCAATCAGCACCCCGCCGGTACTTGCATTCACAATGGATTGGGTCGAGCTTCTTGCCCTCGGAAACCACACGAGTACCATGTTCGGTACACTCTGACGGGCGGAGTACAGTGAGTCTCGGTAAACGCAGTCCTCGGCATTGACGGACCCCAACGAAATGCGATTCTCTTTCGCCGGCAGTCACGCGGAAAGCCGGTACGAGTGGTTCGCCAACGGCCTCCGAGAGTCGATGGAGGGTCACGGCCACAGCTTCGTCGATGACCCCCAGCAGGCGTCGCTGGTGGTGAATTTCTTCCCCAAGGGCCATCCCCGACCATTTCGTCGGAAGTCGCAGGCCGTCTTCGTCGTCTCTGTCTGCGACGCGGACCCCCCCTTCTCGTCACCGATCTCGGAGGGGTATCCGTTGGTGGTGCGCTCCCTGTCGAACCTGGTCATCGCCCTGGTCGGCGAGGGAGAGGAGCCAGACGCACACTTCCTCACTCCTGAGCAAGGGCATTACGTGGTCGATGGCGCCAACGGGCGGTCCGACTACTTCGAGGCGGTCTATTCCCGGATCGAGCCGCTGGCTACCTCACGACTGGTGATCGACAACGTCTTCGAGCGGGACCTTCCGCAGGACCTGCGGGGCGGGGACGAAGCTGCCCGGTCCATCTCCCGCGCCGGCAAGAAGCTGGGTGCTCTGAACCTTCTTCCCGCGGCCTTTCCGGTCGAGAAGGTGCTCTCGGCCCGGGAGTTGCGCCACCTGAAGCGGCTCTATGGGATGGGCGGTTTGAGCTACGGGAACGTCAGCGCTCGACACGACGAGACCCGTTTCTGGATGAGCGCCAGTGGTGTGGACAAGTCGAACCTCCGAGAGGTTGGGCGGGATATCCTTCTCGTGAAGGACTACGACCGCGAGCGGAACGCCATGGTTCTGAGCGTCCCGCCCGATGTGGAGCCTCGCAGGGTCTCGGTGGACGCCATCGAGCACTGGATGATCTACCGGGAGCACCCCCGAGTGGGCGCGATCCTTCACGTCCATGCATGGATGCAGGGCGTCCCATCCACCGAGGTCAACTACCCATGTGGAACCTACGAGCTCGGGAAGGCGGTGGCAGATCTCGTCCGCGAGGCCGAGGATCCGTCCCGCGCTGTGATCGGCCTCAAGAACCACGGACTGACCATCACCGGGCACTCGCTCGACGAGATCTTCGACCGGGTCGAAGGGAAGCTGGTGAGGAACGTCCCCATGTCCTGAGAACGGCGTGATGGCACTTTCCGAGCCCAGGTTGACCTCGAGCCGGAGCCGGCAAGGGGCCGGCGGGAGACGGTTCCTTTGGATGGCCGCCTGTTTCCGCAGGCGGCTTTCTGTTTAGTTGGGAAGACTCGCGCCGCCCGTCGCGTAGTACACAGAGGGGATGGAAGCCGGAGGTCGGGCGCCCTTCAGCGCTTCACTTTCCCTCCGTCTCGAATGGAGCGTCAAGATGCTCGCTCTCTATGTCTTCAGTCTGATCGTCGGCGGTGCCTTCCTCGCCATCGCCGTGCTCGGGGACTTCCTCCACGGAGATGTGAGCGACGTGGACGTGGGCGGAATGGATGTGGACGGGGTCGACGTGGATTTCCACCTGGAGCCGCATACGGATGTGGACCTCGTTCACGGTGAGGTTCACGGCGGAGCTCAAGTCGCCACCAAGATCCTCTCGATTCGAACCATCGTGTATTCGCTATTCGGGTTCGGAGCTGTGGGAACCGCCCTTTCAACGGTGGGGGGTGGTGCGCGGTCGCCGGTCACCCTGGCGTTCGCGGTGCTGGGGGGAGGTCTTTCCGGTGCGCTCATCACCACCGTATTCAACTACCTGAGGCGATCCGAAGCGGGGCAGCAGTCCGGGGAGGGCAGCTTCATCGGGCTGACGGGGCGGGTGACCCTGCCGCTGGGACCGGGAGCCACGGGAAGCATCGTCGTCGAGCACGGGGCGAGGCAGCACGTTCTCCGGGCTCTCCCCCATGCACAAGCCATGGAAGACACTGATCCGAGCACGTGGAAGACCGTGGTGATCGTCGAGATGGAGCGTGGGATCGCCCGAGTCGCACCGGTAGAAGAAGACCTGAGACTCGGGCCTTGAGTGACCAACCGACACCATGGGTCCCCGGGATCCCAGAACGGAGATGAGGAAATGCCAGACGTCGTCATCGGCGCAGCCGTAATCGCAGTCGTCGTGGTCATCGCGGCGCTGGTCGCCATCGCGACCATTCAGTCACTCATCGTCATCGTGCCTCCCAACGAGGCGGCCGTCATCACCGGGAGAACCCGAACCCTGTTGGACGGCCAACGAGTGGGGTACCGCTCGGTGATCGGGGGCCGGACTCTGCGAATTCCCATCATCGAGACGGTCGATTGGGTCAGCCTCGAGACCATACCCATCGAGATCTCGGTCGCCAATGCATTCTCGAAGGGAAACATCCCGCTGAACATCGACGCCATCGCGAACGTGAAGATCGCCTCCCAACCAGAAACGGTGTTCAACAACGCGGTGGAGCGTCTCCTGGAGAAGACCGAAGAAGAGGTTCGAGACCTGGCCCGGGATACCCTCATGGGCAATCTGCGGGGCGTGCTGGCGAAGCTCACCCCGGAGGAAGTGAACGAGGACCGCCTCGGGTTTGCGGCGGCTTTGTCGGAGGACGCGGGTGAAGACCTGGCGGCTCTCGGCTTCCACCTGGACGTTCTGAAGATCCAGAACGTCAGTGATGAGCGGGGCTACCTGGCTGCCATCGGTCGGAAGAAGGCCGCGGAAGCCATCCGGGACGCAGAGATCGCAGAGGCGGATGCCGAAGCGGATGCCCGGGAGCGACAAGCCCTCGCCGTCCAACGAGCCGAGGTGACCGAGGCGAACGCCCAGATCAAGGTGGCCGAGGCGAAGAACGATCTTCGCGTCCGGCAGGCCCAGCTGGACCAGGAGGGCGAGACCACCGAGCTCACGGCCAAGGTGCGGGCCAAGGAGGCGGAGGTGGAAGCCCTTCGGGAGCTGGAGGTCAAGCGCGTGCAGCGGGAACAGGAGCGCCTGCGAGCCGACGTGATCGTGCCGGCCAACGCCCAGAGGGAGGCCGCCAAGGCGCTGGCCGAAGGCGAGGCCGCCCCGATTCTCGAGCAGGGGAAGGCGCAGGTGCAGGTCCTGAGGATGCTCTACGACGAGATCAAGGCGGGAGGGGAAGAGGCCTACTCGGTCTTCATCGCCGAGAAACTGCCGAACCTCCTGGGCATTGCCGTGGACGCCGTGAAGGGGGTCGACATCGACCGGGTCGTCGTCATGGACGGCGGCAGCGGTCAGGGCGTGAGCAGTGCCGTGAACCAGAGGGTCCAGGGCGCCTTCGGGACACTTGAGGCTCTGGGCTCCGCCCTTGGGATCGACATCCAGGAGGTGGTTCAGGGCGCTTCGAAACGGGTCGCCCCTCAGGCCTCTCCACCGAGCCAGGCGGAGGCCTACTAGGAAGGTCGCCTGCGGATGCCCGCCCGAGGGCCGTTTTCTGGAGGAACCGCCAGAGGTCTCAATCAGACGATCGGCCCTCGGGATCCCCTCCGCCAGGGCGCAGGCCCGAGGAACGCTCGTCATCCCGCGCCCATCCAGTGGCTCAGGCCAGAGCCGATTGCATGGCCGAGATGATCCCCGGGTAACGGTCGTAGGCCCAACGGGCCTCTTCCAGATCCAGGCGTTCCCGATTCGTGTGGGCGAACCCCTCCTCCCCTGGAGCGAAGCCCACAGTGGGAATCCCGAAGACACCACAACTCCAGCCCCCGTCCGTAGCGAACCTCCAGGGGCGAGCGGTCGCTGGACCGGCACCGGTCTTCTTCCCGGCTGCCCTGGCCGCCGCCTGCACGACCGGATGCCCCGTGTCCATGAGGAATCCGGGGGTGATGATGCTGCGGTGCGAAGCGAGGCCCGTGTAGGTTCGCTGGTGCTCCCGGGCCGCACGGACTTCGATGCGCAGGCCGTCGGGAAGAGGCCCTACGGCAACGGCAATCTCATCTCTCAACCGCTCGGTGAGGGTCTCCTCCGTATCGTTCGGAAGAATCCGCCAATCCAACACGAGGACGAGCTCGTCCGGAATGACGTTGCGACTTTCGGGCCGGACTTCGAGACCGGTTGGAGCAAGACTCGCCCGCCCCAGCACAGGGTCCGCCGCTTGGCGCTCCGCCAGCGACCCCACCGCAGCTAGAAGCGGTGGGAGCAGGTCGATGGGGTTCCGGGCCCGTTCCGGTGCGCTGGCGTGCCCGGAGACTCCTCGAACCACCACCTCCAGCTCTGCTCGCCCCCGATGCCCGATCGTCACGTCGCCGTGGGTGGCCTCACCGATCAGAACCGCACCAGGGCTCACCGATCCTTCCTGAAGGAGGTGCTCCATGCCCCAGCCACCTCGCTCTTCCAGGACGGTGTGGGCCATGATCACCTGACCCGACGCCCTACCCCGAAGACTGGCCGCAGCGTGAGTCATCAGAGCCAGCTGGCCCTTGATATCCATTGACCCCCGTCCGTGGAGGCACCCCCCCGCGATCTCTCCCGAGAAGGGCGGATATTCCCACTCTTCAGGATCGCCCTCGGCCACTACGTCCAGGTGTGCGTTCACCAGAATCGCCGGAGCCAGTCCCTCTCCTTCCACTGACCCGATCACGTTCCCCACTTCGTCGACCCGCACGTGCGCGTATCCCAGAGCCTCCATCTCGGCCTTCACCCGCACCGCCACCTCGCCTTCGCCGCCCGGCGGCGAAGGTATCCGGATCAGATCCTGTGCGAATGAAATGGCACCTTCGAAGCTTGGCTCTCTCATGCTCATATTGCTCTGGGAGAACTCCGGATTACTGGGAGGAGAGCCCTGCGAGCCGGAGTCTCGGAGAAGCCGCCCCTACCGTCAGGGCTCAAGCGACCGGGGAGACGAGCACGGGTCGGCAGGCTGGGCCCGTCCCGTCTCTTCGTCGCGCCACCGCTGCCGGGCGCCGGGCGCTCAGCCGAGCAGGCCCTGTACAAGCTCGAGGATCCAGGAGATCTCTCCATCCCCGGAGCCGTGTATCCGCAGGAACACGGGAGCGAGGACGAGAGACACCACACTCATCAACTTGATCAGGATGTTCATCGAGGGGCCCGAGGTGTCCTTGAACGGATCACCGACCGTGTCGCCCACGACCGCCGCCTTGTGAGGATCCGACCCCTTGCCACCCAGGGCGCCCGCCTCGATGTACTTCTTGGCGTTGTCCCAGGCGCCTCCCGCGTTTGCCATGAACAGGGCCATGAGGACTCCTGTCACGGTCGCTCCAGCCAGGAGGCCACCCAGAGCTTCGACCCCCAGGAACGACCCCACCAGCACCGGCGCCAGAACCGCGGTGACGCCCGGCAGGATCATCTCTTTGAGGGCGGCCTGCGTGGATATGTCAACGCAGCGCGCCGAATCCGGCTTCGTCGTCCCTTCCATGATCCCCGGGATCTCCCGAAACTGTCGGCGAACCTCCTCCACCATGCCCGCCGCCGCCCGTCCCACCGCCGTCATGGTCAGGGCCGCCACAAAGAACGGAAGCATTCCACCGAGGAACAGCCCGATGACCACCAAGGGATCCACCACACTGATGCCGCTCTCCTGGAGACCTACCTTGGCCGAGTACGCCGAGAAGAGAGCCAGTGCCGTGAGCGCCGCCGAGCCGATGGCGAATCCCTTTCCGATGGCTGCCGTCGTATTGCCAATCGCGTCCAGAGAATCCGTGATGGCCCGTGTGTCCGGTCCGAGGCCGCTCATCTCGCTGATCCCACCAGCGTTGTCCGCGATGGGTCCATAGGCGTCCACGGACATGGTCACGCCCACGGTGGCCAGCATGCCCACGGCGGAAATGCCGATCCCATAAAGTCCCGAAAAGTAGAACGACACGAAGATCGCCCCGCAGATCAGCAGGACAGGAAGAGCAGTGGACTCCATGCCGACAGCGAGACCAGTGATGACATTCGTGGCGGAGCCCGTCTCGGAGGCGGCGGCGATTCTCCTGACGGGACCGGCCGCCGTGTAGTACTCGGTGGCCAGCCCGATCAGGATTCCCACGAGAGTTCCCGACAGAAGTGCCCAGAACGGTCCGGTAGACGGAAGGATCCGGGCGCTCACCGGATCCACGATCTGGAAGTCCATGGCAGCCACCACGAAGTACATGGCGACCAGGAACAGACCCGCAGCAACGAAGGTGACGTTTCTGAGCGCAGCAGCGGGGTTCGTGCGCTCCAGCGGCTTCATCATCGCGATACCAACCAGAGAGGCTGCCAGCCCCACCATCACCGTGACGACCGGGAGCGCCACGGCCTGGACCATGCTCTCGGACACCACCGCGGACGTGGCACCGATGGCGATCGTGGCGACGATGGCGCCCACATAGGACTCGAAGATATCCGCGCCCATTCCCGCGACGTCACCCACGTTGTCGCCCACGTTGTCGGCAATGGTGGCGGGGTTGCGGGGATCGTCCTCCGGTATGCCCGCCTCGACCTTTCCCACCAGATCCGCGCCAACGTCGGCGGCCTTTGTGTAGATCCCTCCACCCACGCGGGCGAACAGGGCGATCGAACTGGCCCCCATGGCGAAGCCCGAAATGGTCTCGGCAAAGAAGGGAAGCTCTCCAGTCCCTGGGATGGCGCGAGAGGCGAAGATCCAATAGAAGATTCCGATCCCCAACAGGCCGAGCGCCGCAACCGCGAGGCCCATCACGGAGCCGCCGAAGAACGCAATCCGCAGTGCCTTGCCCTGGCCCTCCGTGCTCGCGGCAGCCGAGGTGCGCACGTTTGCACGGGTCGCGGACTTCATGCCGAAGAACCCGGCCATAACCGAGCTCAAGGCACCGGCCACGTACGCCACCGCCGTCTCGGTGCCGATCGCCCACCCCAGAAGAAGAGCCACCACCAGGACGAATACACCCAGAACGCTGTATTCGCGCCTCAAGAAGGCCATGGCCCCAGCATGGATCTGCTCTTCCAGATCCACCATGGTTTCGCTGCCTTGGGGCTGGCTCTTCATGTAGAAGTAGATCCCCAGCGCGACCAGGAGCCCAATCAGGCCCAACGACCAGGCCCAGTCGCTCAGCGCCACGAAGTCGCTCATCGGCGAATCATTCTCCCGTTTCGATGTGACGTGCGACGATCTCCCACCCTACCGGTTGTGTCGGGTCATCGTCAGTTCGATGCCTTCTTCCAGCCAGTCCATGACCGCCCGTGTCAACCCCGGCAGCAGCCCGATCACGGTGTCTTCCTCGTCATCGCTCATAGGAGAAAGGACCCAGTCGGTCAGATCGATGCTTGGCGGATTACGGCCGACCCCGATGCGCAGCCGAGCGTAGTGGTCCGTCCCCAGCACACGGCACACGGACTCCAGACCCTTGTGGCCACCCCAGCCTCCAGACGCACGAAAGCGAACGCGGCCCACTTCGAGGGCCGCGTCATCCACGACGACCAGAAGGTCCCGGGAGGTGTCAAAATCCTGGAGGGTTGTCAGATGCGCCAGCGCGGCACCGCTCCGATTCATGTACGTCGTGGGCTTGATCAGGGCCACCCGCTGGGGACCCACCGATCCTTCGCTGGTGAGCGCGAATTGTCCCTTCTCGAACGGTCCGAACTCCCAGTCGTACGCGAGTCGGTCCACAACCCACCAGCCGACGTTGTGCCGGGTGTCGTCGTACTCGGACCCGGGGTTCCCGAGCCCGGCGACCACTTTCATTCGGAATCTCGCTACTCCTCCTCCGTCCCGGCCGCTTCGACCTCGACGCCCTCCTCTTCAGCCTCCTCGCCTGCCACAACTTCCACCTCCTCCACCTCGACCTCGAACTCCTCGGGCGCAGCGCGCCGAGCCGCCACGGCGCAGACCATCTGCTCGGGGTCCACCAGGATCTCGACGCCCTCGGGGACGACCATGTCGGAGACATGGAGCGAGTCGCCCACTTCGAGACCGCTTACTTCCAGCTCGATGACCTCGGGGATAGCCGCGGGGACACACTTCACCCGGACGTCGTGCGTGACCTGTTCCAGGATTCCCCCGTGGTCCCTCACGCCCACCGCAGATCCCGTCAGATGCACAGGAATGTCGACTTCCACAGCGACGCCGCTTCGGACGCGGAGGAAGTCCACATGAAGGATGTCGCCTCGCACAGGATGCGCCTGGATCTCGCGGATGAGGATATCCACGGCTCGACGCTGCCCTTCCACCTTCAGCCCCACGATCGTGTTATCCACCGAGATCGAACGGAACAGATGCTCAGCCTCGTGGGCATCGATGGTGAGAGGCACCGAGCGCACGTCGTGCCCGTACATCACGGCCGGAATCCGGCCCTCGGCACGGATCCTCCGCGCGATGCCCTTCCCTGTCTCGTCCCGCTTCTTCGCAGTCAGTGTTGGCTTGCTCGTCATCTCTGGCACTCGCCCCGTCAGGTGCTGGTTACACGCAGCTCGAACAGCTGGCTGACGGACTTGTTCAGGTGGATGTAGCGGATCGCCTGGGAGAGCAGGCCCGCCACCGAGAGGATTCTCAATCGCTCGAAACGGCGCTCCTCCGGAACGTGGATCGTGTTGGTCACCACCAGTTCCTCCAGAGGCGACGCTGACAGCTTCTCCACCGCCCTGCCCGAGAGAAGGGCGTGCGTGGCGGACGCGTAGACTCTCGTCGCTCCTCGATCCACGAGCGCGTGGACGGCAGACGCCATAGTCCCACCAGTGTCCACCATGTCATCTGAAATGAGGCAGGGGCGCCCCTCGACCTCACCCACCACGTTGAGCACTTCCGCCTCGTTCGGGGCAGGTCGGCGCTTGTCGATGATCGCGAAGGTGGCACCCAGGCGTTTCGCGAACCCGCGCGCCATCTTCGCCGAGCCCACGTCCGGAGCGACCACCACCAGCCCTTCCAGATCCAGGTTTCGGAAGTACGCGGTGAGGACCGGCGCAGCGTAGAGATGGTCCACGGGAATGTCGAAGAAGCCCTGGATCTGGTGCTGATGGAAGTCAATTCCGAGAACGCGGTCGGCCCCGGCAGCCGCAAGGAGGTTCGCAACCAGCTTGGCTCCGATCGCGACCCGGGGCTGATCCTTCCGGTCCTGGCGCCCGTAGCCGTAGTAGGGAATGACGGCGGTGATGCGGGCGGCCGAGGCTCTGCGGGCCGCGTCGATGAGAAGCAGGAGCTCCATGAGCGCATCCGCTGGAGCCACCGTGGATTGGATGACGAAGACGTCACGGCCCCGGGCATTCTCGTCGATGCGCACGAAGATCTCGCCGTCCGCAAAGTTCCGAATCGTCGCGCCGAGAGCGGACTCTCCCAGTCGTTCGCCCATCTCCAGCGCCAGCGGGCGGTTGGACCGACCCGAGAGGAGCAGGAGAGGGCCCCTTTGAAACGTGTCATCCATAGTCAGAACGAGTAGACGATCCCGTGAATGCGAGAGCCCGTGAAGGTAGAAAAGAGCGGTACGAGCGTCAACACATTCGCACTGTGAGGAACCGTGGTCGGTTTAGCCAGAAACCCGAAAGCCCCGGGTCGCGATGATTGCCGACCGCCCCGGAAGAGAGAGCTCCAACGTCACCTCGTACTCCCCCGGATCGAGATCAGGGAGATCCAGGTTCAGCGCCCGAAACTGAGGCCCGGGCCTTTCGGGTCCCTGCTCCTCCCAGGCAAGGAATAGGGGGGGCTCTCGGTCGAAGAGACGAAGCCACTCCCCGGCTCTTCGGAGGAAGCTCCGGTCTCGGCGAACGACGGTCAGGCGATACCGAAGGTGCTCCTTGACGGGTCGAAGCCCGTAGACCTCCCACGAGACGCCCAACCGCCCTCGGGCGGGTACGTGGGCGCGAGCCAGGAGGCGCGGGAGCGTTTCTTCGAGGGAAGAGGGCTCATGCTCCCCCGAGGCAAGCAGTAGGAGATCCGACAGCGCCACGGCGCCCGGCACGAGAGGCTGCGGGTCTCCGAGCCCATATCGTGTCCGCGCGGCCCACGCCCCTTGACGATCCAGGGCCTCCACGCTCGCCAGGTACCGTCCCAGGGGAACCAGGAGAGTAAGGACACCTGCCGAATCCCCCGAGGATCGCGCTTCGTAGGCAGGGACCCCGTCCTCCGTGAGCAGGAAGACTCCAGACTCCCAGCGCTCGCGGTCGCCCGCCCTGGAGGAGGCATCCCTGTCCGGATCCTCGTGAGGCTCGGCGCCGTACACGAAGATCACGAGAAGCGAGTCCCCCCGCCGCAGCCGGTACGCCGATGCATCGAGCTCTTCTACGCTGGGAGCGTAGGCTGGGGCGTAGCTAGCGTGCGGGACCTCCGCTTCCAGCTTCCACTCCCCGGGCTGGATATCCCAGGGTTGTCTCAGCATGCGAACAGACGGGATGAACTCCCGGCTGTCTGGGTGATGATGACCGATGATGGTGCCAGGTCCCGTCTGGCCCGGTCCAGGACGGGCCCGCTCCCATCCCACCTCTCGACCGTACCGAAGAAGGAGCTCCGCCATGTCCTTCCCCCAGGACATGGCATAGGTGGAACGGCCCTGCGAGCGGATTCGGGCCTCCACCTGCCTCGAGAAGTGCTCTGTGGCACGGTCGTTTCCCGGGACGAGAAAGAGCGGGTCCGCCAGGGCCCACAGGAAGCGGGTCAATCGAGCCCGTTCCTCCTCCGACGCGCCATCCAGCAGGCTCCATCCATCGAGATCGAGGAGGACCTCGAGATCGGACCACTCCTGGGCCAGCTCGGCGGGCATGGCAGCCAGCGCCCGCCGGAAGGCCTCCTCCGCAGAGGCGGCGTCGCCCTTCCCGTGCAGCGCGTATCCCAGGACTGCGTGGCACCACCAGGAGCCAGCGGGCACGCAGCCCCGAGAGAGGCCCAGCGCCTCGTCCCAGAGCCCTGACTCTGCCAGATACCGAAGTCTCTGCCCCAGTATCCACTCGTCGCCGGGCAGCTTGACCGCCAAAGCTTCCAGCAGGCCGAGGAGCTCCGTCCGGGCCTCTTGGATCTCGGCCGGTTCAGGCGTCGGCTCCCAGCTCCCGTCATCGTGCGTCAGACACATGCGAATGACGATCTCGTCGCAGGATCCTCCTGAGTCCCCCCAGACCGCCGGGAGGTGGGAGCGCCGGACACGCTCGAACAGCTCCTGAGCGTCCTGAGCCTCTTCCAGGATCTTCAGGGAGTCGGACCTGGGCGGCTCCGATTGGCCCTGAAGGACGGTTCCCGCTGCAGCGTGGGGGAACGTTGCCAGGGTCGATCCGGCGACAGCGACACCCCACAGCGGAATAGGGAAGCGCATTCAGGACATCCCGAGCTGTAGACTCAGCTGCCCTCGACTGCGCTCCGGGTGGTTTAGGAGCGAAGTCGGGGTCGAGTTCAATACGGATCGAACAGCGGAAGAAGTTGGCCCGGGTGGATTCGAACCACCACCGCCGGTTCCAAAGACCGGTGTCCTGCCATTAGACGACGGGCCACCTGCGTGGAAGATCCTGAATCCTAGCCTCGGCCATGGCTCCGGTTCAAGCCCACGGGGGGACGCGGAGGTGGGACGCATTCCAACGTGCGAGTCGTCACGAACTCCGTATCCGGGTAGGCAGCAGCCAACTCCCGCCCGGCTCTCGCCATCTCCGTCTCCTCCTCGAACAGAGCGAACAAGGCGCTGCCGCTTCCCGAAAGCAGCGCCCGGGTTGCACCCACCTTCAGGAGCGCCGCCCTGAGCTCCGCGAGCTTCCCGTGTCTCGCGAAGACCACCGCCTCGAAATCGTTCTCCATCAGCCCCCACAGGGCGGGCCAACGCTCGAAGCTCGACGGATCATGGAGCACGGAGCCCGCGGCGCCGGCCGTGCTGCCCCGCAAGTCTGCCACCCACTCATAGGCGGAAACGGTGGACACCGGATGAGGGGGCAGGCAGAGAAGGAGTGGGGCACTGGGCAGCGGGCGCAACGGGAGCAGGCGATCCCCTCGTCCCCAAGCAAGGGCGAGGGAGGACCCGGACGCGAAGAAAGGCACATCCGCTCCGAGACCTCCTGCCAACACCGTCAACTGCCGGGGTGTGAGCGGCTCTCCCCAGAGGCGGTTCATCGCCCGAAGGGCAGCACCCGCGTCGGAGGAGCCCCCTCCCAGACCGGAACCGGCTGGGATTCGCTTCTCCAGTCGAATGCGAATCCCGTCTCCCTCGACCCTTTCCATGAACCGCTGTGCAGCCCGAAAGACGAGGTTCTCCGTCGCCGGACCCACGTCGGCACCGGAGACCTCCAGCTCGACCCCCGCGCTACCGGGTTCGAGAATCAGGCTGTCCAACAGGTCCACCGCCTGGAAGAGCGTCTCGATCTGATGGTACCCGGAATCTTCCCGCACGACGATTCGCAGGAAGAGATTGACCTTCCCTGGAGCTTCAATGGTCACCGGACCGGAGACTGGCCGTTCAGTCATGCGACGCCTCGGTGACCTGGACCGTTTCGTCCTCCGCCGCCGCCCCGTCGTCGACGGAGGGCGGGACGACCTCCCCGGGCGTGGTCAGTTCCGGGTGGGCCTCCTCTACCGCTTCTTCCACAAGCTCCTCGCTCACCCTGACCTCCCCGAGGGAGAGCCCGAGCCTCCAGGCATAGTAGAGGCCGATCAAAGTCACCGGAATGAAACCGGCCAGGTGATACCCCACCGCGAATGCCAGCGTCGGCCTTCCCGGAACCCCGTACACTTCGGCCAGCCCCACCATCGCACCTGCGTGAAAGACTCCGAAGAATCCGGGAGAGGAAGGTATCGCCACTGCCAGAGCGATCACTCCTTGAACGAAGATCGCGGCGGGATATCCCACGTGAATGTCGAAGGCCAGGAACCCTAGCCAGAAGGAGAAGGAATTCCAGGCCCAGAACCCGAGGCTCCAGGCCAGAGCAAGAACCAGTAAACGGGGACGCTGGAGGACCCCCAGGCCGTCCAGGAAAGCCTCCAGAACGTCGATGACGAGCCGCGACAGGTTGTCCGGGAGCAGACGGGCTGCCCGCTCCACGAGACGCACTATCTGACGCGGCCAGATCAGGAGAATCACGATTCCCACCAGCAGCGCCCCTACGGCCGCGATCACCCCTCTCACCGCCAGTGTGAGAGGCTGCCCCACGACCGTGGCACCCTCCGGAAACCCCGGCGACATCAGCGCCACGAACAGCAGCAGCAAGAGGGACACCGCGTCGAGGAAGCGTTCCACCACCAGGGACGCGAAGGAGGCCGATACCGATATCGACTCCATCCGACTCAAGGCGTAGGCCCGGGCAAATTCCCCAACCCGCGCAGGGAGCAGGTTGTTGGCCATGAACCCAATGTTCACCGCGGCGAAACGGGACCGGAGACTGGTGCCAGGCTGGACGGGATGGAGCAGCACCTTCCAGCGGAGGGCGCGAACGAGGAATCCCGAGGTAGTCACGCCTACGGCCGCCAGGAGCAGCCATGGGTCGGCGTGCGAGATCTCGATGAAGACCCGCCCGAAGTCTTCGCCTCTGAACACCCACCACAGAAGGAAGACGCTGATACCCAGCCCCAGAGCTGTCCGCCAGCCTCCCCTCACCTCTCTGCTCCCCGGTCGACCGACGGAGCTCCCGGTCTCTGCAGGACGGGAGCTAGAAGCCGATGGGTGGAATCCATCCCTCCTCCCTCATGAGCCCAGGCGCTCGCTGAACCAGGTCCACCATCTCGCGAACCGCTCGCTCAATGCCTACGAACACCGCGCGAGCGAGGATGGAATGACCGATGTTGAGCTCCTCGATCTCCCGGATGGCAGCCACCGGCACCACGTTCTCGTAGGTGAGTCCGTGCCCCGCGTGGACGGCGAGTCCCAATCCCCGCGCTCGCCGGGCCGCCTCAACCAGCCTCTCCATCTGCGTCCAGCGACCCTCACCCTCGGCGTTCGCGTACTCCCCCGTGTGAAGCTCGACGGCCTGGGCGCGAAGCTGTGCGCTGGCTTCAACCGAACTCGGATCGGGATCAATGAACAGCGAGGTGCGGACACCCGCCGCGCCAAGGCGGTTCAGCGCATCCCCGACGGATCGCCGCGTGCCTTCCGCCCCGAGATCGAGACCACCTTCGGTGGTGATCTCCTCTCTCCGTTCGGGCACCAGGGTCGCCTGCATCGGCTTCCAGCTGCACGCCAGCTCCAGGATCTCCGCCGAGGCGGCCAACTCGAGGTTCACACCCGTCCGAGCGGTCTGCATCAGGAGTCGCACATCCCGGTCCTGGATGTGCCGCCGGTCTTCCCGGAGATGGACCGTGATTCCGTGGGCTCCCCCAAGCTCCGCCAGAACGGCAGCGCGAACCGGGTCAGGCTCATCCGTGCCCCGGGCCTCTCGCACCGTGGCAACGTGGTCGATGTTTACGTAGAGTCTCATGGTCGTCAGGACAGAAGCGAAATCAGCTCCTCGGTCGTATCCGCGTCCAGGTTCGTGGCCAGGTCCACCAACTGCTTCGCGAGAGCCGCGTAGAGCTCCCGGTCCTCCGGCTCCAGTACCCGCAGGTGCAGCCGAATCGTCTCCAGATCCCCTCGCATGACCGGACCGGTAAGGGCTCGCTCCGGTCCGAACTCCTCCAGGTTGTCCAATGTCCCCCGTGCAAGCGACACGAGGGCCTTCAATGCGTCCTCCGAAGAAACGCCGGTCCGCGCGAGAGCACGAGCGGCGACGGCGATGAGGGCGAGAAGGTGGTTCGACGCCATTACCGCAGACGCATGATACAGAGGCCGCTGGACGGAGGGAATCGTCAAGGCCCGGCCCCTGATGAGAGCCATGAGCCGCCGGGCTACGGCTACGGCCTGGGTCTCGCCCGCCACTGCGAAGTAGGACCCCGGCAGGTGCTCCGCGCCCCGGATGGGATGAGCGATGGATTGCAGTGGGTGCACCATGCCCACGGCATACCCTTGGTCGTGCAGCGGATGAAGCGGATCGGTGGTCAGAGCACCCGACATATGGAACGCAGCACATCCTGGCGGAGCTTCTCCCTGTGAGGCTAACGTGCGCGCTAGCTCTCCCACCGAATCGTCCGGAACGGACAGGAAGACCGCCGTGGTGTGGTCCGCTGGTCGCTTGAGGCCATACACGTAGTCGGCGGCGCCCTGAATGAATAGAGGGTGGGAGGGAGGCTCAGGCCTGCGACCGCAGTACGTCACCGAAGACACGGCACCCGTCTGCGAGAAGGCGTATCCAAGGGCCAGGCCGGCTCGCCCCGGGCCTACGAAGAAGAGATTCTCGGTCACACGACTCTTGCGGTGTGAGGAGCGATCTCGACGTCTGCCCGTCCCCGCAGACGGCCGAGGAGGGCATCGGGTACCCGAGCGCGGACCTCGATCCTGCCGTTCTTCTCCCGGCGCCAGAGCACCTCACCCTCCCGGTAGAGGGCGGCGAGGCTCCGCCCATCCTCGGACGGGATCAGAATGCGGACGACGGGCATGGACGATCGGATCCGGGCTTTCAGCGACTCTCGAAGGCCCTCCAGCGAGGCGTCATCATGTGCGGACACGAAGACCGAGGCGTGGGGCTCTCGTGCCCGGATCCGGTCCCGGACGACCTCTTCTTCGAGGTGCGTCATGCGGTCGATCTTGTTGAACACCAGGATCCGGGGCTGCTCGATCAGGTCGAGCTCTTCCAGCACTCCCTCCACGATCGCCTTGCGCTCCTCCCAACCGGGCTCCGAGGCGTCGATGACGTGAAGCAGGAGATCGGCCTCACGAGCCTCTTCCAGGGTCGAGCGGAACGACGCGATGAGATGGTGCGGAAGCTTTCGGATGAACCCGACGGTGTCGGTGACGAGCGCGGTGTGTCCCGATCCCACGTCGACGGTGCGAGTGGCAGAGTCAAGGGTGGCGAAGAGGCGGTCCTCGACGAAGAGATCCGCACCAGACAGGGCCTTGAGAAGCGAGGACTTCCCCGCGTTGGTGTAACCCACCAGCGCGGTCCGGTACGCGCCACGGCGGGCTCTTCGCTGCACCGCCCTCGCCCGGGCCACGTGCTGGAGCTTCCGCTTGAGGTCCGCGATGCGGGTGCCGATGAGGCGCCGGTCGGTCTCCAGCTGCGTCTCCCCGGGCCCCCTGAGGCCGATGCCGCCCCGGATGCGTGAAAGATGTCGCCACATCCGCGTGAGGCGCGGCAGAAGGTACTCCAGCTGGGCCAACTCCACCTGCATCTTGGCTTCCCGCGTCCTCGCTCTGGACACGAAGATGTCGAGGATGAGCTCGGGTCGATCCATAACGCGCACTTTGAGCGCCGTCTCCAGGTTCTTCCCCTGTGCAGGTGACAGCTCCTCATCGAAGATGACCAGGTCCGCGCCGGTGCTTCGGACCAGGGATTCGAGCTCTTGTGCTTTCCCTTCACCGATGTAGAGGCGCGGGTGGGGTGCGTCGATCCTCTGGGTAACGACCCCAACCACCTCGCCCCCAGCGGTGTGGGTCAGGCGGGTAAGCTCCTCCAGGTGCTCCCGCGTCGTGGTCGGTGCCTCGTCCCTCCTGGGAGCGCCCACCAGCACCACGCGCTCGACGGGAGTGCGGTTGTCAATGAGTCGGGTGGGAATGAGTGGCCTCTTCCGATCGCGGGTCGACGTCTCAGGCTACGGTTGCAGGCGGTCTCTGGACTCGAAGGGTACCTGGAACGACCCGAGGGGACCGCGCACTTGTACGGCTCCTCGAAGACGATACCGGACCTCCCCCTCCTGGAGGAGCGCCACCAGCGCCGTGCCCAGGGCCCGATACTGGAAGGGCACGGTCAGCGAGACCTGGGCCGAGTCCCGAGCCGCCACCGAGACCCGTTCGCTGGTGGAGTCAGCCGCCAGCTCCGCCCAGGCCTCCTCTTCCACGGACCTCTCGACGTCCAGTCGGTACACGAGCTTCTGCACCTGAAGCTGGTAGCGATTGGGGTTGAAAACCTTGAGCCCCACCTCCGCCGTTCCGGCGGTGAGACCCAGGGAGGTGACCCGGACCCCGATTACCCGGATCGATGGATTCTCGAAGAACAGGCTGCACGCAGCGGTCAGCAGAATGACCGGAGTGCCCAGGCCCAACCCGGCCCAACGCTGAATCGAATTCACTCTGAAGCGTCTCCTCTGGATGGCTCTTGTACCCCCCAGCCACTGGATCGTTTTCCACCGACAGGCGTCTCTCCGGAGCGCATTGTGGGCCCGGGGTCACCGGACTCAGCCCGGGCCCTGGCCTCCTCTCGCCTCTTCTCCCACCACTCCAGCCGCTTGGCGATGGTGCCCTCGTGACCGAACCGCCCTGGAATGTAGAAACGCGATGCCACAAGGCGTTCGGGAAGATAGGTTTGGGGTGCGACCCCGTCGACTTCGTCGGGATCGTATCGGTACCCCTCGCCGTATCCCAGCTCCTTCATGAGATCCGTGGGCGCGTTCCGGATGTGCAGCGGCACCGGCTCGGAGGTCGTGTCCCGGGCGGCCGCATATGCCGAGTGCCAAGCCGCATAGAGGTGATTCGACTTGGCAGCCGTAGCCAGGTAGACCGCCGCCTCCGCCAGCGCGAGCTCGCCCTCTGGGCTTCCGAGGAAATGGAAGGCGTCTCGAGCAGCCACAGCGATCTGGAGCGCGGCGGGGTCTGCCAAGCCGATGTCCTCGGACGCCATTCGTACGAGCCGCCGAGCGATGTAGAGCGGATCTTCGCCCCCGATCACCATCCTGGCCAGCCAGTAGAGCGCCCCGTCGGGATCACTGCCGCGAACGGCTTTGTGCAGGGCCGAGATGAGGTTGTAGTGTTCCTCCCCCGACTTGTCGTACACGGCGAAGCGAAGCTGAACCGCCTCGCGCACCACCACCTCGTCGATCCGTCCACCCCGGCCCGCGAGCCGGCTCGCTCCCTCCAGAACCCCGAGAGCGCGGCGCGCGTCGCCGTCTGCCGAGCGAGCGATGAGCTCGAGCGATCCCGGCTGCGGAACGAGGTTCAGACCCCCTAGTCCGCGTGCCGGATCCTGGAGGGCCCGAACCAGGATCCGTGAGAGCGCCTGCTCGTCAAGCGGCTCCAGCACAAAGACCGGGGCCCTGGACAGCAGCGGCCGAATGACCTCGAAGCTGGGGTTCTCGGTCGTCGCGCCGATCAGAACCACCGTGCCCTCCTCCACGTGGGGAAGGAAGGCGTCTTGCTGGGCTTTGTTGAAGCGATGGATCTCGTCGCAAAAGAGAATGGTCCGGCGGCTTGACGCCCTCAGACGTTCTCGGGCCCCGGAGATGATCTGACGCACCCTCGAAATCCCTTCCGTCACCGCGCTGAAGGCCACGAGGGCCGCGTCCGTGCGCTCGGCCATGAGCCTGGCGAGGGTAGTCTTCCCGCTCCCGGGCGGACCCCACAGGATCATGCTGGACAGCTCGCCCCGTTCAATCATGGACCTGAGCGCCTTCTCGGGCCCGAGCAGATGTCCCTGCCCCTCGAACTCCTCCAGAGCACGAGGTCGCATACGGGCCGCCAGAGGAGCCTCGCTCGAGTGGGTGCGACCCTGGAGCTCCTCGGGAGAGGTAGATCGGCCCTCATCGGGGAACAGCTCGAACTCGGTCACGGATCGCTCGCTTCCTCGCCAGGTCCCTGACGGTGAGAGGAGGCCTGCGACGGAGCTCGTCCCGAACGGTGCGGCAGTGGAGAAGCACCTCCACGGGATCCGACGGCGCCCGAGCCGCATCCGCCCGGTGCGAGGCGATCCGAAGCCGCAGGATGTCTGGAACCGAGTCCCGGCCCACGCGGCCGAGCCAGCGGCGCAGGGCCGGTCCCCTTGTGATTACGCCCGGAGAGTCCACGCTCCAGCGAACGAGGTGAACCACCTCACCAGTGTCCACGTTCGAGAAGCGAAGGCGTTCCATCAGGCGTTTCGCGATCTCGGATCCCGCTCTTCCACGACTCTTTGCCTCGCCCTCCGGTGCCCCCCCCGCTCGATCAACCGTCCAGACAAGACCGGCCAGAACCGCGGCCAGCCGGAGCAGCGGACGAGCGGCGGAAAGGGCATCCGCGGTAAGGAGTCCATGGGTCCAGACGTCACCAGGACCCAGATCGGCCCTGGGCAGGGCCACTGTTGGCTCCAGCTCCGGATAAAGCACACCCAGAACGCCGGAAATGGCGTAGAGCCCCAGGGTCGCCGACGGGCGCTCCGGGACCGCCAGCGCCTTCATCAACTCCTCTCTCACTCGTTCCGGAGAGAGCTTTGTCAGACGGTCGTGACCCTCGCAGAGGGCGACCCAGGCGTCGCCATCGATCTCCAGTCCGAACTGGCCGGCAAATCGGAGGGCCCTGAGGATACGGAGGTAGTCCTCGGCGAACCGGCGGGTCGGGGGCCCCACCGTGCGCAGGACGCCTCGTTGGAGATCCTCCACCCCTCCGAAGGGATCCCACAGCTCTCCTCGCAGGGGATGCCAGGCGATCGCGTTGATGGTGAAGTCTCTGCGGGAGAGGTCCTCGTCCAGGGTGGACGCGAACTCCACGACGGCGTGCCGCCCGAACGTCTGCACGTCCTTTCGGAACGTCGTGACCTCGTAGAGCGTCCCGTCTCGCCCCAGAACACCCACGGTTCCGTGGTCAATCCCGATGGGGACCGTCTTACGGAATAAGCTCCGCACCTGCCTCGGATGGGCCTGAGTGGCCAGGTCCCAATCCCCTGTGGGGTTTCCGAGGATCGCGTCCCGCACCGCTCCTCCCACCGCCCATGTCTCGTGGCCGGCTTCCTCGAGGGTGCGAGCAATCCAGCGGACTGCGAGCGGAGCCGCCAGCTCCACGGACGATCCCGAATGGCTTCCGGACATCACCCCACCAGCACCGCCCCACCGTTGACGTTGAGGATCTCTCCCGTGATGTGGCGAGCCAGAGGAGAGCACAGGAATACGATGGGCCCCGCCACGTCCCGGGCACTGGCGATCCGACCCAGAGGAATGCTGGCGACGATGCGCTCCCGACCACCATCCGGAAAGGCGGGCTCTGCCATTTCGGTGTCGATCCACCCGGGTGCCACTGCGTTCACGGTGATGCCTCTGGGCGCCAGCTCCACACAGATCCCCTTCACCATAGAGATCAGGGCTCCTTTCGCCGCGGCATAGTCGGCGTGGAACGCCTCTCCCCGCTGTCCTGCCGTGGAGCTGACCAGGACGACAGCGCCACCCGGTCGCATGCGCCTCGCGGCAGCGCGGGTCGTGTAGAAGACGGAATCCAGATTCGTCGCCAGGGTCCGCCTCCAGCGGACCCCTGTCATTTCGGAGATCGGGACGTCCTCCGGCGGCCAGATTCCAGCGTTCCCCACAAAGATGTCCAGACTCACGAACTCCGCGTCAGCCCGTTGAAACAAGCGCTCCACGTCCTCCGGACGGGAGAGGTCACCTTGCTCCGACCAGGCGTTGGCTCCACTGGCTTTCAACTCCGACACCAGACTGTGGGCCTCGGCTTCCCGTGTATGGAATCCGATTCCCACGGACGCCCCGGCCTGTGCCAGCAGGACCGCCGTGGCGCGGCCGACACCACGGGAGCCCCCCGTGACCACCGCGCTCTTTCCGTGCAGATCGATCAGCCCTGCCATGAAGATGCCGCTCCCCTCCGCTCCTCACCTGGGTTCAGATCGGTTCCCTTATCTCTTGGAATGGCTCACCCGACCCTCTGTCCGCGAAGGCGCTCTCCACCAGATCGCAGACCACATGGCCAACAGCCAGGTGGAGCTCCTGGGCCCGTGCCGTGTCGTCCGTGGGTATCACTAGAGCACGGTCTACCTGGTTCTTGAGCCGCCCACCACCCCGTGCAAGCAGAGCGATCGTGCGGACCCCCGCCCTACGGGCCGCCTCCGCGGCCTCCAACAGGTTCTCTGATTCGCCACTCGTGGAGTGAATGAACAGAAGGTCTCCGCGCCTGCAGAGTGCCTCGATCTGACGTGCGAAGACCCACTCGAATCCGAGGTCGTTGGCACCAGCCGTGAGGATGGAAGTGTCCGTGGTGAGTGCCACAGCGGGAAGGGGGCGACGGACTCGGGCGAAGCGGACCACGTACTCGGCTGCCAGATGCTGGGCATCCGCGGCGGACCCACCGTTTCCACAGAAGTAGACCCGGCCACCGTCCAGGAATGTCCGCTCGACGACACCAGCGATGCTCTCGACCTCCTCCGCCAACTGGGAGGCCACTCGGTCCACCAGTGAGGCCAGCTCACGGAACTGGGCCTCGACGCTTCGGTCGTCGCTCACGGCATTCCTCCAGAGCGTGGCGTCAGGGGCTTCCCCGCTGCAGGGCGACCCGAACCTTCTTCCAGAAGCCGGTTCGCGCAGCCAGAGGAGGAATGGGCAATGGCAGTTCGCCGTCGACGAGGCGCAAGGGGTTCTCCTGGCTCAAAAGCCGCCACTGCTCCTCCCCTCCTGCCTCGAGCAGGAACATCCTGGCATCTTCGATGAGCAGATCCAGCTGGGCGCGACCGTGGAAGTCGGTGCACAGGTAGTCCGCCCATCCCCTTTCGAGGAGTCGCAGCGCAGCGTCTCTCGCGGCGGGGCCGAAGCGTCCGACAAGGGATCCGTAGTTGATCTGAAGGAACGCTCCCTCCCGCCGCCAGGACTCTGCCAGCTCCAGAGCTTTCCCGATTCCTGGGTACCGTTCCGGGTGAGCGACGACCGGATAGAGACCGGCCGACCGAATCCGCGAGATTGTACCTTCACTCCCCGTTGGAATGCGCCGAAGCGGCCATTCCACGAGAGCAAACGAACCCTCACCCAGGTGGAGTCGTGGATCCGTCAAGTCCGCGTCAGGGACATCCAAGAGAATCTCGTGACCCCTCCGGAATTCAACATGGGGATCCGCTTCCTCCACGGCAGCGGACACCCGCGCCCAGGCCTCGTCCATGATCTCCATTCGACCGGCGAATGACGCAGGATCGCGAATCACCGAGGCCGCGAGGTGCGGAGTCGTGATGATTCTCGAGATCCCGGCGTTCACCATGCGATCGACCGCCCGGAGCGAGTCCTCCAGATCACGAGCGCCGTCGTCAACCCCCGGCACCAGATGGCTGTGGAAATCGCCCAGCCCAGGCTTTTCTTCTTCCGTCACCCGGTACTCCCGGCTACCCGCTCCAGGATCCAACTCAAGCGGTTTTCCACGCGCTCGCCGTCCGCAGCCGCCTCGCAGGCGTAGGTGATCAGCGCATCAGCAGCAAGAAGGTGGAAGGCGGCTTCTCGGTTCCGTCCGGGCAGTCGGACGGCTCGCTGAAGCGCCGCGACCCCCGCAGAAGTCAGCGCCGGGACGAGATCTGGGCTCCCTTCATCGGTGAAGGAGATCCACCGCCGCAGAACGTCCGGTACGGTAGGAAGTCGCTTGTCAAGCCACTCCCGCGTACTCACGCCCGGGCCCCTCCTTCGGCCAGCGTTCGGACAATTTCCTCCCCGTGGGCCAGAGCCGCGTCCAGGCGTTCCGGATCACCGACGCCCGCCTGGGCCATGTGTGCCCGACCTCCCCCTCGGCCGCCTACCAGCGCAGCGACCTCACGCACCACCGTGTCCGCCCGAATGCCCCGCTGAACCAGGTCGTTCGTGACGAACGCGAAAAGCGTGTGTTTGCCCCCCGGCAGCTCGGCCCCCACCACTGCCACCCCACTGGGCACCGAGGCGAGGAATCCGTCACCATAGGTCCGCACGTCCTCGGCATCTCGAGCTCGCATTCGCACCGCCCGGTACTGGGCTCGCCGGCCGCCGCCCACTTCCACGGAGGCTTCCATTACGATGCTCTCGCCGCCTCCGGTTCCTCTGCGTAGCTCCCCGAGAATCGACTCCAACTCTTCCTGATGGGAGAGAAGCTGCTCGACCCGTCTCCGCACGTTCTCCACCGGTGTCTTGAGGATCCCCGCCAGCTCCGCCAGCTGGTGTTCCAGCGCCTCGAACCGGCGGAACGCGGTGGGACCGGTCAACCCCTCGATTCGGCGCACACCAGACGCGACGCTTCCTTCGTGGGCAATCTTGAAGAGGCCGATCTCTCCCGTGTGACGGACGTGAGTTCCCCCGCATAGCTCCGCACTCACACCAGGGATCTGAACCACCCGCACCACATCCCCGTACTTCTCTCCGAAAAGCGCCATAGCGCCCATGGAAACGGCTTCATCATAGGGGAGGTAGTCGTAATGCACCGGATGGTCCCGCCAGATCGCCTCATTCACCAGTTTCTCCAACTGACGCCGCTCGTCCGTCGTGACCGAAGCCGAATGAGCAAAGTCGAACCGCAGCCGATCCGGAGCTACCAGGGATCCCCTTTGCTCCACGTGACTGCCAAGAACCGACCTCAGGGCCGCATGCAGGAGGTGCGTTGCCGTGTGGTTACGCTCCGTGTCGTGCCGGTCACCATCGCGCACACGTGCGTGCACCTCCAGTGGTCCCCCGTCCGTGACGGCAGGGAGCTGTCCCGTCACCGCACCCAAGATCGCGACCCGGTCCCCGATTCCTCGTACCTCGTTTACCTGGAGTGACCAACCGTCACCGACGACTTCCCCCTGATCCGATACCTGTCCTCCACTCTCCAGATAGAAGGGGTTCGCTTCCAGCTGCAGAGCTACCTGGCCATTCCGCTCACGAATCGCCAGCACCTGCGTCTCCACGTCTGTAGTCGTGTAGCCGACGAACTCCTGATCTCCCTCGGGACTGAGCTCCACCCAGCCTTCGGCAAGCTCTTCACCGGTCGCGGCCAGGGCAGCGGCCCGGTCGGCGCGACTCCTCGCCCGCTGGCTTTCAAGCTCCGCCTCGAACCCCTCTACGTCCACCGAGTAGCCCCGCTCCTCGGCCATGAGCTGGGTCAGGTCAAGAGGGAAGCCAAAGGTGTCGTAGAGCCGGAACGCTTCCCTTCCGGAAATCACACGCTCCGTTTCGTCCCCTGCCCGGGTGGTGATCTCCTCGAATCGGCCAAGACCGCCCTCGACGGTTCCGAGGAAGCGCTCCTCCTCATTCCGGGTTGTTCGGAGAATATGATCCGACCGCTCCGCGAGCTCGGGATAGACATCCTCCATGGCCCCGATCACCTCCTCCACCACAGTGACCAGCGTCGGGGCGCGGCGTCCTAGAAGCCAGGCGTGGCGGACGGCCCGGCGGAGAATGCGACGCAGGACATAGCCACGCCCTTCATTGGAGGGATACACACCATCCGCGAGCAGGAACGCCACGGCGCGAGCATGATCGGCCAGGACCCGGAAGCTCACCCCCAGAGGCCCGTCGGACTCGTACGAGCGCCCCACTACCTCACCCACACGATGGCCGTCATCCGTTCGAGTCCGAGCCCCGTATCGATGGACGGCGCGGGAAGCGGGTTAAGCGTCCCGTCCTCGTCTCGGTCGAACTGCATGAAGACCAGATTCCAGAGCTCGATGAACTCCCCCCGGTCGCCGGCCTCCACAAACGCCTCGAGGGGAAGATCCTGGCCCCTCTCCGTCTTCGGCCGAGCGTCGAAGTGCACCTCCGAGCATGGACCACACGGTCCTGTCTCCGCCATCTGCCAGAAGTTGTCCTTGTCGCCAAGGCGATAGATGCGGTTGGCCGAGGCACCCGTGACCTCCTCCCAGATTCGGGCTGCCTCGTCGTCGGTGTGATGCACTGTGAAGTAGAGTCGGTCCGGATCCAACCCCATTTCCCGGGTCAGAAACTCCCAAGCGTACTCGATCGCCGCCTGCTTGAAGTAGTCCCCGAAAGAGAAGTTTCCCAGCATCTCGAAGAAGGTGTGGTGTCTGGCCGTGCGTCCCACCTCCTCCAGGTCGTTGTGCTTCCCGCCAGCACGAACGCATTTCTGGGCTGTCACCGCCCTGTCGAACGCGACCTCCTCCTGGCCCAGAAAGACCGATTTGAACTGGACCATCCCTGCGTTCGTGAACAGAAGGGTGGGATCGTCGCCCGGCACGAGCGGCGAGCTCGGCCGAACGGCGTGGCCCCGTTCACGAAAGTACTCGAGGAACCGCCGCCGGATCTCCGCTGCCTTCATCGGTCTATTCGTCCCGATCCAGACTCTCAGAGCGCTGGAAATGCTGTCGTAGCCTGCAAGTATAACATGATCGCGTCGGTACCGCCGGAGGGCCGCACGGTTCCAGAAATGATCGTTCTGGCCAACGAAAACGGGGCTCGGCCGCGCCGAACCCCGCCCTCCCTCGGACCCACCCGCGGTTTGGCCCCCCAACCTCGGGGAGATTTCTTCTAATCGCTTACCAACGGCCGCGCTTCTACCATGGGCTCGGGATCTGTTGCCCCGATTCCCAGCGCCTGCCGAACTCGTGCTTCGATCTCTTCCGTGATGTCCGAATTCTCCATGAGAAACTGGCGGGCGTTCTCCTTGCCCTGCCCCATCCGAAGATCACCGTAGGAGAACCAGGATCCGGATTTCTGGATGATCCCCTGGTCCACGCCGAGGTCGATGAGCAGGCTGGGGTGGCTGATCCCCTCGTTATACATGATGTCGAACTCCGCCTGCCTGAAGGGGGGTGCACATTTGTTCTTCACGACCTTCACGCGCGTCCTGTTCCCGACCAGCTCCTGGCCGTCCTTGATCGCGCCGATGCGCCGGATGTCCAGACGCACCGACGCGTAGAACTTCAGTGCGCGACCGCCGGAAGTGGTCTCGGGATTCCCGAACATCACCCCGACCTTCTCGCGAATCTGATTGGTGAAGATGACCGCGGTATTCGACCGGCTCACAGCTCCAGTCAGCTTTCTCAGCGCCTGGCTCATCAGACGGGCTTGCAGCCCGACGTGGGCGTCACCCATCTCGCCTTCGATCTCAGCCCTGGGCACGAGAGCCGCCACCGAGTCCACCACCACCACGTCTACAGCGTTGCTACGGATCAGGACTTCGGCGATCTCCAGAGCCTGTTCTCCGTTGTCAGGCTGGGAGACCAACAGATTGTCCACGTCCACGCCGAGTCTGCGCGCGTACGCGACGTCAAGTGCGTGCTCCGCGTCGATGAACGCAGCGATCCCGCCGTCCTTCTGCGCGCTCGCGATAATGTGAAGGCAGAGTGTCGTTTTCCCACTCGATTCGGGGCCGTAGACTTCGCTAATCCGCCCCTTCGGCATCCCTCCGATTCCAATGGCGGCATCGAGATTGAGGGCCCCCGTGGAGATGGACTCGATGGCAAGGCGTGCCCCTTCCGACCCCATGCGCATGATGGCACCCTTCCCGTACGATCGCTCGATCTGGCTGATCGCTGTGCCGAGGGCCTTCTTCTTCTGGTCACTCAACTCAACCGTCCCCATCTTTTCTTCTCCACTTGAGCGGGGGTCGTCCGGGAATGCACCCACCACCATGGCCTACTGTCAAGGGACTCGCGCTCGCTCGACGGTGCAAAGATACCCAACCCGAAGAGAAAGCGAAAGTAGTGGTTCATGCCTGCACCGAAGATAGGTCAGGGTCCGGGCTCCCGGAATGCCTGGACAAGACCCCGCCCAGGGGTCCCGAGGAACTCTGCACCGCTCGGAAGCGTTTCAGCGGCCACATCGGCAGATCCTGGATCCCGTATGCCCGATCCGGCGGTCTGAAGCCTGGAGGCTCGGAACCTGACTGGGCTGAAGCGCCGCCCAGGGGACCTCCGGAGTGTCTCAGTTTCGAGAGGCCGGACCGGGAACCATCAGACCAATCGAAGATGCAATGAAAGAACTCGAGTATGACTTGGTAGCGATCGGGGGTGGGACCGCGGGTCTAGTCTCGGCGGCGGGAGCAGCCTACCTCGGCGCTCGAGCAGCGATCATCGAGCGAGAAGCCCTGGGAGGGGACTGCCTGTGGACTGGCTGTGTTCCTTCGAAGGCGCTTATCGCCTCCGCGCGCACCGCCCACCTCATGGCTCATGCGGACCGTCTCGGGCTCAGGGGCGCCACGCCGAAGCACGCGTTCGGCGAAGTCATGGACCGGATGCGCCGAGCCCGTGAAACCGTCGCTCACCACGACGACCCGGAGCGCTTCAGGGCTCTGGGGACTGGCGTGCACTTCGGCAGTGCACGGTTTCTCTCCGCGGATACTCTGGAAGTGGAGGGGGTGGGAAAGGTCCGGGCGCCGCGCATCGTCATCGCGACCGGGGCCCACCCCATCGCACCGGCGATCCCGGGACTCGAAGAGGCGGGCTATCTGACCCACGCCACGGCCTTCGACCAGACACATCTGCCCGGCTCGTTGATCGTTCTAGGAGGTGGTCCCATCGGCCTGGAGCTCGCCCAGGTCTACTCTCGGCTGGGATGCAGGGTCTCCGTCGTGGAGATGCTTCCCGAGGTCCTCCCCAAAGAGGACCCAGACGTCGCGCGCGCTCTCAGGGAGATCCTGGAGAGCGAGGGAATCGCCATCAGGAGGGGGGTCCGTGCCATCCGCGTCGAGGTATCCGAGGGTCGCAAGGTCGTGATCGGTGACGACGGGCAGCGGGTGGAGGGCGAGGAGATCCTCGTGGCGACCGGTCGTCGTCCCACCACGGAAGGTCTGAACCTCGATGCAGCGGGAGTGGAGCGGGAGGGATCGGCCGTTCGGGTAGATTCCCGGCTCAGGACCACGGGAAAGGGAATCTGGGCCGCCGGGGACGTCACGGGTGGGCTGCAATTCACCCACGTGGCGGATTACATGGCCAGGATCGTTCTCCAGAATGCCCTGCTTCCCATCAGGCGGAAGGTGGACTACTCCAACGTACCGTGGGTCACCTTCACCGACCCGGAAGTCGCGCATGTCGGCCTCTCCCAGCAAGACGCGGATGAGAGAGGCGGCAGATCCTACGTGTACGAGCTTTCGGACCTGGACCGGGCGATCGTCGATGGGAGGACTCAGGGCTTCGTGAAGATCTCCGCCGATCGGAAGGGTCGCATTCTGGGAGCCACGATCCTGGGCAGTCAGGCCGGGGAGATGCTCTTCCCCCTCGTCCTGGCGATGCAGAGCGGGCTGCGGCTCTCCCAGATCTACAACACGATCTTCCCGTATCCCACGATGATGGAGGGCATCCACCGAACCATCCGGCAATATCAGACGGAGCGGCTGAATGGCGTCGGAGGAAGGGTGCTCAAGAAGGTGGTTTCATGGATGACGTGAGAGGGGCACGTCCCTTCCTGAAGCTGGCCCTGCTCGCAGCCCTTCTCGCCGGGGGGTTCGTCATGGCCCGCTTCACGGCCGCTGGGGCCTTCCTGACGCCGGATGGAATCGGCCGGGGCATCGAGTTGCTGCGTGGCTCTCCGTGGGCCCCTGTCGCGTTCGTCACCATCTACGCCGGAGCGACTGCGCTGGCGGTCCCAGGAACCATCCTTACCCTCGCGGGTGGTGCGCTCTTCGGCCTGTTCTGGGGAACGATCCTCAACAGCATCGCGGCGAACATCGGGGCGAACATCGCGTACCTACTGGCTCGCGCCCTGGGTCGGGAAAGCCTGGAGCGACTCTTGGGAAACCGGCTGGCTAGGTTGGACGAGGCCACGCGCAGTCACGGATTCCGTGGTCTCTTCATGCTTCGCCTGGTCCCGCTGGTACCATTCAATGCCTTGAACTTCGGTTCCGGCCTCACCGCCATTCCCTGGCCCTCCTACGCTCTCGCTACCGTCATCGGAATCCTGCCTGGCACAATCGTGTATACGTTCTTCGCGGACGCCCTTCTGCAGGGCTCCCAGGAGGCGTCCCGAGAAGCGCTGACCCGGGTTCTCCTGGCGGGCGCGCTCCTGATCATGCTCAGCGTGCTGCCAATCGTGATCAAGAAGATGAAGCTCGCACTCCGTGTGTCGGTGATTCTCCTTGCGGCCACCGGCCCCTCGGTGGCATCCGCACAGGGGATTCCGGACCACGCTGCCTTCAGCGCCCTCCTCTCATCCGTGGTGCAGCCTCCTCGCGTCCACTACGACCAGCTGAGACGCGAGCGCAGCGCTCTGGATGCCTACATCGACCAACTCTCCGGCACCGACCCCCGGGAGCTGGAAGCAGCGTCTCACACGGTTCGGCTGGCGTTCTGGATCAACGCCTACAACGCCTGCATGCTTAAGCGAGTCGTAGATCACTATCCCATCGAGCCCAACGCTTCGCTCCTCGGCTCGCTGAGGAACACCCTGGCAGGACGCCCCAGGAACTCCGTGTGGCAAATCGAGGAGGTCTTCACCGATCCGCACTGCCCTGTGGCCGGGTCACTCCGATCACAGGACGAGATCGAGCACGAGATCATTCGTCCCATGGGGGATCCGCGCATTCATTTCGTCGTGAACTGCGCGGCCCGAAGCTGTCCTCCCCTCGCGCCCACGGCCTTCGCGGCGGAGCGTCTCGACGAGATGCTGGATGGGGCAGTCCGGTCATTCGTCAGCGACCCCGCGCACTTCCTGATCGAGCAGGGCTCGGAGCCGGCGATCCGGGTAAACAGGATCCTGGATTGGTACGGGGAGGACTTCGGGGGAGAGGATGGGATCCGCGAGTTCCTGGCCAGATACCTCTCGGGCGAGCCGCGCTCGCTCGCGCTTCGCGCAGACACCCGGGTGCACTTCTTCGATTACGACTGGACCCTGAACGACATACAACATTGACGGCGACAGGCCCCCGGCTAGGCATCGTCATCCCCACTCTCGACGAGCAGCAGCGTCTCCCTGGGCTCCTCGACGATCTCTCCGCGCTCACCATATCGCACCGCGTGATCGTATCCGATGGGGGCTCAGTGGACCGTACTGTGGAGGTTGCCCTCCGGTCAGGGGCCGAGGTGGTGCGAACCGAACGGGGCCGAGCACGGCAGATGAACGCGGGGGCGCGCATGCTGCCCGCCGTAGCGTGGCTCCTCTTCCTCCATGCGGACACTCGAGTCTCGCCGGCCGCAGTTCGCTGCATCGAGGAGTGGGTCGGTCGCGACGCGCCCGAGGCCGCGGGGTTTTTCCGGTTTGCACTCGACGGGTCTGGCTGGTTCTGGCGCTTCATCGAGTTCGGTCAGCGCCTTCGGGAACGGTTCTCGGGGCTCGCCTACGGCGATCAGGGGCTGCTGGTCACCAACGATGCCTTCTGGGCAGTCGGTGGATACCCGGATCAGCCCCTAATGGAGGATGTAGAGATGATCCGGCGACTCCGAGGCAGCTGCGGTGTGGAGCCCCTGCCGGCAGCGATTCTCACAAGTCCCCGGCGCTACGAAGAGTATGGCCGATGGAGGGGCTGGCTCAGGAACGCCGCGCTCATCGCGCTCTATCTGGTGGGCTGGCCAACGGAGCGGCTGGCCCGCTGGTACGACCCCGGCGGAAGCCGGACCGGGGATGACGACCCCGATTCCGAGTCGCGCCGGGTCCTTATCATCTTCGCCAAGGCACCCTTGCGGGGGCACGTCAAGACCCGGCTCGCCGCCGAGGTGGGTGAAGAGGAGGCCGTCCGGGTCTATCGCACGCTGGGCAGGAGGGTTGTCCACCAGGTCCGGGGGGGCGCCTATGACACCGTGGTCTACTACGATCCCCCCGGCTCTCTGGAGGAAGTCCGGAACTGGCTGGGGGAGGAGGGCATGGAGTTCCGCCCCCAGGCCACGGGAGACCTGGGAGCGAGGATGGAGGCAGCGTTCGAGGAGGTGCTGGAATACGCCCAGGCGGCTTGCGTGATCGGGACGGATGCCCCGGAGGTGGACCGCCGATCGGTGGAAGAGGCCTTCCACGCGCTCGCGGCTCGAGACGTGGTCTTCGGACCCACGGAAGATGGGGGATATTACCTTCTAGGGATGACTCGGGCTCGGCCCGAGCTGTTCCGGCGCATTCCCTGGAGTACGCCGCGAGTCCTGCCGGTCAGCCGGGAGCGAGTCCTGGCTCTCGGGCTAAGACCCGCTCTCCTGAAACCGCTGATCGACGTGGACCGCATGGAGGATCTTGAGAGACTTCGCCTGCGGTGAAGAGGATCTCGAGGGTCCCGCAAGACACAGGAAAGAAACCCCGCCCCGGATTCCCGGGACGGGGCTCTCAGTACTGCCGTGAGGACGCGCTCTAGCCTCGCGTTCTCCTCAGGCCGGTCTCGTATGCCTGCCAGACTCCTGGCCCGACCGGCACGTACAGCATGGAGTAGGGCTGCTCGGCGCTGCGATCCGCGAAGAGCGGAATGCCCATGTGCTCGCCCACCCTCATGATGTTGTCGCAGTCGAGGCTGATCTCGCCACCGGACTTCGAGTACGTGGCACGCTCGAACTGGATATCCTCATCGGACTCGAACCACTCCTCCCCGGCAGCGTAGGCACCCGCAAAGCCCACACTGGGACCCAGATCACGGACCGAGACCCGGTTGGGGCCTACGAGGGTGTCGCCCTGGGCAGTGATCATGATCTCCTGATTCTGACCCGTGGCCAGGCAGATGGTCGACGTCGTGCCCGTGGGCATCGGCGGAGCCACTTCCCGCTCCACGACGACGGTATCCGGAGGAGGCGGTGGCAGCTGCACGGTGTCGGGGGCTGGCCGATCCATGAGCGACGGCTTGCAGAGGCCGCCCGTCTGCGGGCAGAGGGCGACGGACACCAGGCCACCGAGCTTCCAGCTGCGGTATTCGGTCACCCGCTCCAGGTAGTTCGCGCCCAGGACGAAGGCCCCAACGCGGATGCCTCCAAAGTCGAGACTGGCGCCGGCGTTCACGTCAAAGCTGTTGTAGTCGGCCAGCACGTTGAGGAGGACCGTCTCGCTCAGCATGAAGTGAAGCGCGCCACCCACGATCCAGCCGTTGCCCTGAGAGGTGCGGTACCAGTCCAGCTCCTGGTCTCCGCCATCTTCGGTCATGCCGAAGCTCCAACCCCCGGTCAGAGACACGTCGTAGTCCGGCAGGAAGCCGAAGTCGGGACCCATCAGGTGGACCCCACCCACCACATACGGCGTGAAGGTGGTGTTCACGTCGTCGGCGTACTCCGGAGTGTAGTTCTCTTTGAACCGCTCGTCCGGGAAGCCAAGACGCGGAGGCTGGAAGGACTCCGTCGAGGGATCGAAGCTGGGCTCACCCACGAACCGGGCACCCACCGCCAGGCCGATTCCCTCGGTCTCAGGGCGGAGGATGGCGAGGCGTCCGAAGCCGCCTACCATGGTGCCGCCCTTCTCGGCGTCACCGAAGTGCTGCAGTGTGGCACCCAGCTCCACCCGGTCGAAGAGCCCGATGGCCACGGAGCCGTCCGAGTAGAACTGCGACTTGTCCGTGGCAGCATCGAAGCCGACGAGCCGGCCGGACTGATCGACGATCGGAACCTCTTCCAGACTGACGAAGAAGCCCGAGTACGTCCCCGTGATCGCCAAGTGGGGCAACACGGTGGCTGAGGGCACGTCGAAGTATCCAGAGCCGTACCGGAGCGTGCTCGGCATCTTCGTATTCTGTGCGGCGAGCTGCGAAACCCCGACCAGGCCGATGACGGCCATGACAAGGCTCGCGAGCAAACCGCTTCCAACCCGAGCTCTCTTCATAGCAAGGACCCTCCGTCCTTTTGTGGGAACAGGAATTCGAGAACCCGTCTCGTAATTCTCAGGTAATTCTCAGGAAGACTCCATCTTCAGTTCTTCGATGCCCACCCCTGAGGGCACGTCAAAAGTAGGCTTTTGGCGAGAATTATGCCAGCTTGTCAGCCCCCTGAAAGCTGCGCCATTCCTTCGGCGAGGGCCTCCAAAGTGCGCATGATACCTTGCCGATTCACATCCAGGTGAGTGACGGCCCTGAGGCGGCCCGGGGCGAATCTCAGCATCAGAATTCTGCGCATCTCCAGAAAACCCAGCACCTGTTCAGGGCCAACGCCTGGAGCGGTCACGTCAATGAGGACTACGTTCGTCTCCGGAGGCACGGTCCGCAACCCCGGGATGCCTTCGATTCCCTTCGCCAGATCCCGCGCATTTTCGTGATCCTCCGTGAGCCGACCGAGGTGCTTCGAGAGTGCGAAGAGCCCCGCGGCCGCCAGGATACCGGACTGCCTCATGGCACCTCCCAGGCGGCGGCGCACCCTCCAGGCGGACTCCATGGCTACGGCATCGCCGGCCAGCATCGATCCCACAGGTGCACCCAGACCTTTGGAAAGGGCGACCATCACCGTGTCTGCGGTGGAGGCGTAGTCGGCCGGTGAGATCCCGCTCTCGGCGCACGCGTTCCAGAGACGAGCGCCGTCGAGATGCACGCGAAGGTCACGCGCGTCGGCCAGGTCCCGGATTCCCCGGGCCACCTCCAGCGGCATGACCCTGCCCCCGGACGCCAGGTGCGTGTTCTCCACGCAGACCACCGAGCTGACCGGTAGGTACCTGGAGCGCGGGCGCACCGTTCGCTCGATCATCTCGGGCGTCAGAAGGCCCTCCTGAGCCGCCACGGGCCGCAGCTGGAGACCGCTCAAGGCCGCCGCTGCCGCGTCCTCGAAGTTGAAGATGTGAGCGCCCGCCTCCAGGAGCACCTCCGTCCCGGGGCGGGCGAGTACCGCCAGGGCCGTCTGATTGGCCATGATACCGCTGGGAAAGAACAGCGCCCGCTCCTTGCCCAGGATCTCGGCGACACGTTCCTCCAGGCGCCGCGTCGTAGGGTCGTCTCCGAGCTGGTCGTCTCCCACACGAGCCGAAGCGATTGCCTCCCGCATCTCCGGCGTCGGACGGGTGACGGTGTCACTTCGAAGATCGACGATGCTGTCCGTGGTCAGGATCCCCCTCCGGGTCTCGGGTCCCAGCGCTCTCTCCTACAGGTCCTGGTCCCGCTCGAGCCGACCCAGGCGACGGGCGATGGACACCACCCAACCCATGACCAGGAGCCATGCCAGCGCATAGGCAATGAACACGTGCCAATAGGGGCGCAGGGATTGGCGGCTCAGGGCTTGCGCGACCTCCTCGGCCGACTGCGCCGACACCGTCGTGGCCAGGGCCAAGCCGGCAAGCAGGCCCAGCACGATCAGAGATGTCTTCACGAAGCGACTCCTTGTGGCTGGGGCTCCTGGCCCGCCGGTGTCCGGCCCACCGCCCTCGCATGGGTCAGGCGCTCCAGTCCATACCGATACATGAACAGAGAGAGGAAGAGAAGAGTGAACGCGCCGAGCCCCGTGAACAAGGTGGTGAGCATACCGGGATCGAGCGTTGGTCCCTCGGGCTTGAGCACGACGGCCCCCGGGTGCTGGGAGCGGAACCACGCCACGCTCAGGTGAATCAAGGGGATGTCCAAGACACCCACGACGCCCACCACGGCGGCGAATTTCTTGCCTTTCTGGGGATTCTCCGTGGACCTGCGCACCAGGAAGTATCCGAGATAGATGAACCAGAGCAGCAGGGTGAGTGTCAGACGGGGCTCCCAGACCCACCAGGCCCCCCACGCGATCTTCCCCCAGAAGGGCCCCGTGACCAGGACGATGGTGGTGAAGAGCATCCCACCTTCCGCAGCCGAGACCGCCGCCGCGTCCACGCGCTCGTCCTCGAGCCACAGGTAGACCACACTACAGACGGCGACGATTCCGAAGGCGAAGAACGCCACCCAGGCCGAGGGTACGTGGATGTAGAAGATGCGCTGAACGACGCCCATGGATCGCTCGGTGGAGACCCAGAAGAACACGAGCCAGTGAACCACGAGAACCAGACCGACTCCCAGGATACCAGCCGCCAGCGCCGTTCCACGGAGCTTCCCTGTCATCACTCCTCCACCACGAAACGAAAGAGAATCGCCCCAGCGGCCAGGGCTACGAGGGCGAAGGCCCCTAACATTCGGATGTTCCCCGCAATCTCCGCAATGGGCCGGCCTGCAAAAATGCGGGCGGTCCCGCTGACCCCGTAGATCACGACCGGAACCAGAACGGGAAAGACCAGGATCGGCAGGAGCGTCTCTCCCATCGAGGTTCTGCTGGATACCGCGCTGAAGAGGGTCGAGACGGCGACGAAACCGAGCGTGCCCAACAACACCACCATCACGAGAGGGAGAGGATCGCCGCCAAAATGAAGTCCGAAGAAGAGCCAGAACACGAAGAAGGTCAGGATCACCACCACCAGGAGGATCAGGAGATTCGCTGCCACCTTCGCGAGGTAGATGGCGTCACGGGGCACTGGACTGGCGAGAATCCCCTGCATGGCGTCCTCTTCCTCCTCCGTCCGGAATGATCGACCCATCCCCAGCATTCCGCCGAACACGATCGTCATCCAGATCAGCCCCGCCGCGATGTCCTGCGGGCGCACCAGGGAGCGGTCGAACGCGTAGTTGAAGAGGATTCCCACCAACACGGCGAAGGCCGCCATGGACGCCACCCGCTCCCGCGTCCGCAACTCGAGCATCAGGTCCTTGCGGAGCAGCGCTCCGATCTGGCTCAGATACTCCCTCACGGGGCGCGCTCCACGGTTTCTCGATAGAACTTCTCGAAGCCGTTCGCATCGACCTCCCCGCGACTCCCGAAGAACGCGATACGGCCCTGGACCTGGATGGCCACGTGGTCCGCCAGCTCGAGCCCCTGCGACAGGTTGTGGGTGACGAGGACTACCGTGCGTTGGCCGTCCTTGAGAGCCTCCAGGATCTCCCTCAGGAGCACCGCTGCGTGGGGATCCAGCCCCGTCCAGGGCTCGTCGAGGAGAACGATGCTCGGATCGTGAAGAAGGGTCCGGGCCAACGCGAGCCGCTGTCTCATCCCCCGGGAGAGGTCTCGGGCACGGGCCTCGGCCCATCGGTCGAGGCCCACTCTGGCGAGACGTTCAGGCACTCGAGTGCGGAGGTCCTGCAGGCCGTACAGCCGACCGAAGAACTCGAGGTTCTCGCTGGCCGTCAGATGCCCATACAGGAAGCTCTTGTGCGACAGCACCCCGACTCGCCGACGCCACTCGGGATCCCCGCGCCCTACCCGCTCCCCCTGGATCCGGACTGCTCCGCTGGTGGGATGCAGCAAGCCGCCCAACAGACGTAGGAGGGAAGTCTTGCCGGCCCCGTTCGGGCCGAAGATGGAGAGGAGCCTGCCGGCGGCAAGGGAAAAGCTTACCCCATCGACTGCGCGGAGCGGTCCGAAATCCTTGACGAGATCGCGGGTCTCCAGAACCGGAGTGAGGTTCACGCCGCGCCTACTGCTCCCCGGCCCCCTCGGATCCCTGACCGGCCGCCGCCAGGAGCTTCGTGCCGCAGTTGGCGCAGAAGCGACTTCCCATCTCGTTCAGCCCCCCGCAGCGTTCGCAGGCGATCGCCTGCCGCAGCCCCGCGCGGTACGCTTCGATCTCCTCCTCAAGCTCCAGAAGCTCCACCGCGCCGGGATGCCGGTCCTCGGCTCCGGCCGAGGTCGAAGCTTCCCGTCGCTCCGATTCCTCGACTCGTATGGCCTCCAGGGCCTCCGCCGCCAGCTCGCTCTTCAAAGATCCGTAGTCCGCTTCATCGAGCTTCCCGGTGGCAAACTCGTACTCAACATCCCGGAGGGCCATCAGCGCAATTCGCTTCCGGGCCTGGGCTTCGGTGGGTTCGTCCTCGAGCCGACCGAGCGGTGCCGACCGTTGAGCCACGATGGGATGAAGCACGAACGCCACCACACCGACCACGACCAGGATTCCACCGATGAAAACGCCCATGAGGCTTCGATCAGCCGACCTCTGCTTGCGTCGGGCGCGGCGTGGGTCCCCCAGCCGGGGAGCCCGATCCCGCGGCAACCGCCGCATCGCGAGTTACAGAACGGGTTGCCGGGCGGCCCGGCCAGAGGGCGATCAGCGTCCCGATGGAAATGATCAGTCCCCCGTACCAGATCCATCCCACCAGTGGATTCACGAGAAACCGGAACGTCGCCCGCTGCGAGTCCGGGTCATTGTCCGCGGCACCCTGCATGTCCTCCAGCCCGGCCAGGATGACATAGAGATCCTCTAGAGGAGTGGACCGGATCCCCACCTCGGTGGCCTGCTGCTGATTGACGAGGTAATGCCTCTTCTCGGTGGTCAAGGCTCCGGCGCTCTCGCCATTGCGCTGTACGGTCATGAGGGCGACCCACTGCCACATGTGCTGGCTTCTTGATGTGGAGAGCCCCTGATACGTCAAGTCGTACGTATGGCCGTACGGCGAGGTGATCGACACGGACTCCCCAGGATCCATGGTCTGGCGCACCTCCACGTCGAAGGCCGCTCCGGCGAAGGCCGTGAACACCACGACCACACCGACGTGCACGATATAGCCTCCCCATCGGCGGCGGTTCCGCGACACCAGATGCGTGATCGCTTTGAGGTATCCCTCGCCCTCGATCCGGGCCCGAGCCCGGGTGCCCTTCCAGAACTCGACCACGATGATCGTCGTGACGAACGCGCTGACGGCGAACGTCACCAACGCCATGCCTTCCCGAACACCGGCGATCAGGAACCCCACCAGTACTCCCAGGCCCAGAGCGATGGGAAGGGCGAAGTTCCTCGTGAGATTGCGCCGCGACGCCTTGCGCCAGGCAATCACCGGACCGATCCCGACGAGGGCGAGAAGCACCAGGCCAATGGGCAGGTTCACGGCATTGAAGAAGGGCGGGCCGACCGAGATCTGCTCGCCCGTGAAGCCTTCGGTGATCAGCGGGAACAGCGTGCCCCAGAGGACCGCGAACGCCGCACCCAAGAGGATCAGGTTGTTGAGCAGGAACGAGGCCTCCCTCGACAAGAACGACTGAATGTGGTTTTCGCTCCTCAAGTGGGGGAGGCGCCAGACGATCAACAGAATGCCCACCCCCAGCACTCCCCCCATGAAGGCGAGAAAGATGAACGCGATGGTCGTGTTCTCGGCGAAGGAGTGAACGGATTCGATCAAGCCCGACCGGGTCAGGAAGGTCGCGAAGACCGTGAGCAGAAACGTCAGGATCACGAGGGACATGTTCCAGACCTTCAGCATCCCACGGTTCTCCTGAATCATGATTGAGTGGAGAAACGCCGTCGCCGTGAGCCAGGGAAGCAGCGAGGCGTTCTCCACCGGATCCCAGAACCAATATCCTCCCCACCCCAGCTCCTCGTAGGCCCAGCGCATGCCGAAAACGATTCCATTGGTCAGGAAGAACCAGCTCACCAGGATCCATCGGCGGGTGAGCACGATCCAGCGGGTATCCAGCCTCCCCGTGATGAGGGCGGACATGGCGAACGCAAAGGGGATCGCGAACGCCGTGAAGCCCAGGTATAGGGTGGGGGGGTGCATCGTCATCCAGTAGTTCTGGAGCTGGGGGTTCAATCCCTGGCCGTCCGCGGGGACGAAGGGCAGTCGTTCGAAGGGATTGACCTCGGCGAACAGGAGGACGACGAAGAAGAACGCCAGGATGGTGAGCAGCACCCCCGTGACGTACGGCATGAACTCCCGGTTCTTCCTCCGATTCTGGAACACGGCGACGGACGAGAAGAGGGCCAGGAGCAGGGCCCAGAAGACAAGAGAACCCCGCTGTCCCGCCCAGAGACCCGAGAACTTGTAGTAGGTCTCCAGCTCACGGCTCGAATAGCTGGCGACGTACCAGTATTGGAAGCTGTCGGTCAGGAACGCGTTGATGATCCCCAGCGAGGTGAGAATCAGAAGGAAGAACACCACGTAGACACTGCGCTCGGCACTTAGAACGAGGTCACCGCGGTCGGTCTTGCCTCCGATGAATGCGAGGGTCAGGCCCCAGACTGAGATGGGAAGAGCGATCCAGAGGGCCAGCTCCCCCAGAGCCGTCACGTGGACAGCTCCTCGGGCGTGGCCTCGTAGCGGCTTCCGCACTTGGTGAGTACCGTAACCGCTTCGAAGACACCGTCGGGACCATAGCGACCTTCGAGAACCACCTCCACCTCGTCCGTGAAGGTATCAGGGAGAAGATCCTCGTAGACCACCGGAAAGGTGACCTCCGAATTCTCCAGGTCGCTGACTACGAAACGGTGAGGCTCGTCTTCTCGGGCCGGTTGGTAGGAGCCGGGCACGACCCGCCCGCTGACCTTGAGGCCCACCTCGTGTAGGCTTGGATCCGTGGAGACTCTCGCCAGGAGCTCCTGGGGAGTGAGGTAGTACACCATGGCGTCACTGACGCCCGTCCAGATCAGGTAGGTGACCACCAGAGCGACCCCGACCAGCCCGATGTAGAACCGACTATTCTTCTTCATGGAGCTGCCTCCGCACAGTTCACCGCCCTCTCATCATGCAGGGCCGAATATAATGGCCACGCAGAGGGCCTCAAAGCCCATGGCACCCCTTCCGGCAGGTGTAGTCACGAATCACTCCGAAGTTCCCGGGCATGCCCTGGCGTCATCCGTCCGCTGCCGCCCACGACCGCGCCGCGTTCACCGCCCTTTGCCATCCGGCGAGAAGCGTATCTCTCTCCCGCGCTTCCAGGGCCGGGAAGAAGACGCGAGCACCCCCCAGTGCATCCAGGAAGTCCTCCGCCCGATCCCACACCCCCGTGGCGAGGCCGGCCAGACCTGAGGCACCGACGGCCGTCGTCTCGACGAGGTCGGGCCGTCGAACCGGAACGCCCAGCACCCCGGCCTGGAACTCCATCAGCCAGTCGTTGCGCGCGGCTCCGCCGTCCACGCGCAACTCCCGGGTTCTCACTCCCGAATCCGCCTCCATGGCTCTGAGAACGTCCGCGGTTCCGTAGGCCATGGACTCCAGAGCGGCCCGGACGAGGTGACGGCGGGTCGTTCCGCGGGTCAGGCCCAACAAGGTTCCCCGGGCCTCGGGCACCCAATGGGGTGCGCCGAGGCCGACGAACGCCGGGACGAAGTACACCCCCTCATTCGACTCCAGGTCCCGAGCCAGGGCTTCGGACTGCTCAGCATCCTTGAGGATTCCCAGGCCGTCACGCAACCACTGGATGGCCGCCCCGGCAATGAAGATCGAGCCTTCCAGCGCGTAGGCGGGTCCGCCCCGTGCGCTGCACGCCACGGTGGTGAGCAAGCCGTGCTGGGAGGCGACGCGATCCTGTCCCGTGAAAAGGAGCAGGAATGCTCCGGTCCCATACGTGTTCTTCGCCAGTCCGGAGCGCCAGCAACCCTGGCCGAAGAGGGCAGCCTGCTGGTCTCCAGCCACTCCTCCCACCGGCACCTCGACCCCCAGCGCCTCACCCCGAGTAATCCCGAAGTTACCGGCGCTGGCCCGTACCTGCGGCAGGAGGATCTCCGGGACTTCCAATAGATCGAGGAGCCACGGATCCCAGTCGCCGGACGACAGGTTGTACAGAAGCGTCCTCGAAGCGTTGGTATGATCCGTGGCGTGCACCGCCCCGCCGGTGAGTCGCGCAACCAGCCAGGAATCGATGGTCCCGGCGGCGAGATCCCCCGCACTGGCACGTCGCCGAAGCTCGGGATCGTGACGGAGGGCCCAGGTGAGCTTGGTTCCGGAGAAATACGGATCCAGGACCAAGCCGGTGCGTCGGGTCACCTCGGGCTCATGCCCTCCGTCCTTGAGATCCTGGCAGATCCCCGTCGTGCGACGGTCCTGCCAGACGATGGCCCGGCGCACGGGCTCCAGGGTCTCCCGGTCCCACAGGACCACGGTCTCCCGCTGGTTCGTGATTCCCACGGCCACCACCTCGGCGCCTGCCCCGACGGCTGCCGAGAGGGCCTCCGTAGCCACCCTTCGCGTCACGTCCCAGATCTCGGCGGCGTCATGCTCCACCCAACCGGGACGCGGAAAGTGCTGCGTGAACTCGGAGTACGCTCGGGCCAGAATGCGCCCGTCCTGAGAGATCACCAGGGCCGTGGATCCGGTGGTGCCCTGATCAAGGGCCAGTACCGCTGGAACGGAGCTCATTCGGGAACCTCCACCATGTCCGGGGAGAGGAGACGCCGGATCGCTGCCGTGTAGGGTGGTCTCAGCAGCCCTCTGTCCGTTACGAGGCCCGTCACCAGATGCTCCGGCGTGACGTCGAAGGCCGGGTTCCACACCCGTGCGGCAGACGGAACGACGAAGCCCTCTCGTCCGGTCCGGATCTCCGCTTCCGCACGCTCCTCGATGGGGATCTCCGCGCCCGACCGCAGGCTCCCGTCGAAGGTGGAGCGCGGGGCCGCCACATAGAAAGGAATCCCGTGATCTCTCGCCAGGACTGCCAGCGAGTACGTTCCCACCTTGTTCGCGAAGTCCCCATTGGCAGCGACCCGGTCCGCACCCACGATCACCAGCCCGACCTTCCCATCCCGCATCACGCTTGCCGCCATCGAATCCGTGATCACGGTCACGTGGATCCCGGCTCGGGTGAGCTCCCACGCAGTCAACCGGGCCCCCTGGAGCACCGGTCGAGTCTCACAGGCGAATACCTTCAGTGGCGTTCCCCGGGCGTGGGCCCGGTAGACGGGTGCGAGGGCCGTTCCGATTCCCCCGGTGGCCAGCGCTCCGGCGTTGCAGTGCGTCATGATGCCCACGCCCTCTTCCGGGATGAGTGGGAGTCCGGCGCTGCCGATACGCTCGCACATTTCGCCCTCTTCTCGGGCGATCCGGTCCGCTTCCCTCCGGAGCGCCTCCACCTTCGCACCGATCCCGGGTCCGGTTTCTCGACGGAAGGCCTCGCGTACCCTCTCCAACGCCCAAGTGAGGTTTCGGCCTGTAGGTCGCGTCCTCTCAAGAAGATCCAGGAGTTGCTCGAAGCCCCGTTGGATCTCCGCCTGAGTTCCGCCCCCCAACCGTTCCTGGATGCGCCTCATGCCTATCGCCACGCCCATGGCCGCGACCACCCCGATGGCGGGGGCTCCCCTCACCCGCAGCGAGGAGATGGCCTCGGCCACCTCCTCCGCGGTGGTAAGGCGGAGGTAGAGCTCCTCTTCCGGCAAGCGCGTCTGATCCAGCAGCTCGATGGAACGGCCGTCGCTCCCCCACCGAAACACCTCCGGGATGGGCCACCGGCTCATTCGGTACCTCCCGGGCCCGAGGATGGCTCCGAGGGGCGGAGTACACCAAACCTGTAGTGCCACCCGGCCCGCTCCAGGAGCTCGACGAGGCGCGCGAGGGGAAGGCCCACGACCGTGTAGAAATCTCCATCGATACGTGCGACCAGAGATGCACCGAGTCCCTGGATTCCGTAGCCGCCGGCCTTGTCCAGGGGTTCTCCCGTAGCCACGTACTCCCTAGCCTCCTGCTCGCGGAACGCACGAAACGTGACACGGGTGGTCTCCACAGCGCTGTGGATTCCGGATCGTCCTCCCGCCACGGCCACCCCGGAAGCCACGGTGTGGGTGTGCCCCGAAAGGCTCCGGAGCATCGACATGGCTTCCTCCTCCCCCTCCGGCTTGCCCAGGAGCTTTCCCTCAAGCACCACAACCGTATCTCCCGCCACGACCAGGGAACCCGGGTTCCTCTGCGCGACGGTGAGCGCCTTCTCTCGGGCAAGCCGCTCCACGTGGGCCTCGGCGCTCTCCTCGGGCAGGAGGTCCTCGGCTAGGTGTGCGGGGTCCACGGTGAAGCGCAGGCCAAGGAGCGAAAGAAGCTCGGCTCTGCGCGGAGAGCCGGACGCAAGAACCAGCGTCGGCTCGGATGGGATCAACGTTCCAGCACCAGGGTCACGGGCCCGTCATTCACCAGCGCCACCCTCATGACGGCACCGAACTCTCCCGTTTCGACGCGGCCGCCGAATCGTTCCCTCAACGCCTGGAGGAAGGTCTCATAGAGCGGGATGGCCGTTTCGGGCGCGGCTGCGTCCACGAAGCTCGGCCGCCGACCCTTCCGGGCCTCTCCATAGAGAGTGAACTGGCTGACCACCAGCAGATCCCCACCCACGTCCTCTAAAGACAGGTTCATCTTCCCCTGCTCGTCGTCGAATATCCGGAGGCCGATCACCTTGTCGGCCATCCAGGAGACCGCCTCCCCATCGTCCCCGCTGGTGAATCCTACGAGAAGGAGCAGGCCTTCCCCGATCCGGCCCCTCGCCACTCCACCGGCGGTGACGCTGGCTTCCGAAACCCGCTGCAGGACAACCCTCATTCCACAGTGACCGACTTGGCCAGGTTCCGGGGCTGATCCACGTCGCATCCCCGGCCCACGGCGATGTGATAGGCCAGGAGCTGCAGGGGGATGGTCGCCAGAACGGGGAGGAGGGCGGGCAGCGTCTGTGGGATGCGAAGGACGTGGTCCACCCTCCGCTCCACTTCGGAGCCTCCGTCACTCACCACCGCGATCACGCGCCCTCCCCGGGCCTTCACCTCCCGGATGTTGGAGAGGACCTTCGGATACACCGGGTCGTTCGGAGCCATCACGACCACCGGCATCTTCTCGTCGATCAGAGCGATGGGTCCATGCTTCATCTCAGCCGCCGGATAGCCCTCCGCGTGGATGTAGCTCACCTCCTTGAGCTTCAGCGCCCCCTCCAGGGCTACGGGAAATTGATACCCCCGCCCGAGGTAGAGAAAGTTCGGAGCATCCTCGAACTCCCGGGCCAGTTTCCGGATCTCCTCGTCCAAGGTCAGGGTCTCTTCGACCTGGGCCGGCAGTCGCTTCAGCGCGTGCACGAACTCCCGACCCTCGATGATGGACATGTCCCGACGCCGCGAGAGATAAAGGGCGAACAGAGCCAGAGCCACGATCTGGCTCGTGAACGCTTTCGTGGAGGCCACACCGATTTCCGGGCCCGCATGCAGGTACACCCCGAAATCGGTCTCCCTGGCGATGGTGGAGCCCACCACGTTCACGATTCCCATGGTGAGAGCTCCTCGCCGTTTGGCCTCCCGGAGCGCGGCCAGTGTATCCGCGGTCTCGCCCGATTGGCTTATGGCCATCACGAGAGTTCGATCCTGGAGCACGGGGTTCTTGTAACGGAACTCCGACGCGTACTCGACCTCCGTGGGAATCCGCGCCATCTCCTCCAGCATGTACTCCCCGATGAGGCCCGCATGCCAACTGGTACCGCAGGCCGTTATGATGATCCGGTTGACCCTGGCCAGCTCCTCGTCACTTAGGGTGACCCCACCCAGATTGGACTGACCCTCCTCTTCCAGCAGCCGCCCCCGCATCACGTTCCGGAGCGTGTCCGGCTGCTCGAAGATCTCCTTCAGCATGAAGTGTTCGTACCCTGCCTTCTCCACCGCCGACAGCTCCCAGGTGACTCGATGGATGGACCGACTGACCACCCCTTCATCGAGATGATAGGTCCTGTAGCCACTCCGCTCCAGGACGGCATAGTCTCCGTCGTCCAGATAGATCACGTCACGGGTGTGAGCGAGCATGGGTGCCACATCGGAAGCCACGAAGTGCTCCCCATTGCTCCCGATCCCCAGCAGGAGCGGGCTTCCATTGCGAGCCACCACGATCTTGTCGGGATCTCCCCTGCTGATCACCGCGATTCCGTACGCGCCCTCCACGCGTTGGAGCGCCTGAGCCACTGCCTCCTCGAGAGGTGATCCATCCCTGTCAAACTCGTCGATGAGGTGGACCACAACCTCGGTGTCGGTTTCGCTTAGGAACTCGTAACCGAGCTCGACGAGCTTTCCCTTGAGAACCGAGGCGTTCTCGATGATCCCATTGTGGATGAGGGCGATTCTGCCGTCACGGCTGAAGTGGGGGTGGGCATTGACCTCGTTCGGCGCTCCGTGAGTGGCCCAGCGGGTGTGGCCAATCCCACACGTTCCCCGAATGTGACGGTGACCAGCTCACCGGACGAGGACAACACCGAGATCCCCGCCGAGTCGTAACCGCGATACTCCAGGCGCCGGAGTCCGTCGATGAGGAGCGGGCAGGCCTCCTTGCGTCCGATATATCCTACGATTCCGCACATGAGCTCGCCGGTGGGAAGTGACCGTGGTGGCCAACATGTCCCGGGACCCACCCGGGGTCGAAAAAGTCACCACGCTGCGTCCGCAACGCAGGTGTTCACCTTACCCCCAACAGCAGGTCCCGTGCCCGTCCAACCAGCGCCGTGGCCTCGCCAGCATTCCGCGACTCCGCGATCAGCCGCACCACCGGTTCCGTTCCCGAGGGACGAACGTGGAGCCATCTGCCTTCGAGGGGCCAGGCCATCCATAGACCGTCCGACCTGTCCGTCTCCGAAGGCGACAGATCTTCCTCCAGGGCATCATAGGCACCCTGCAGGGCTTCGCGGGGATAGGACATCTTCTCCTTCACGATGCGGTAGGGCGGCCACTGTCTCGCCGCTTCCGAGAGGGGCCGTCCCTCGACGAGCAGATGCTGGAGGATCAACGCGGCGCCCAGGGGCGCGTCCCTCGTGAAGTGCACTTCCGCGAGAATCACGCCGCCGTTTCCCTCACCACCGATCAACGCGCCCTCCCTCTGCATCCGCCGCGCAACGTGAATCTCCCCCACAGGAGCACGCATCACGGGGACGCCGAAGGCGCGAGCTACGTCGTCCACGACCTGGCTCGTGGAAAGGTTGGTCACCACAGGCCCCGGCGTACGCCGAAGCACGACGGCGCAAGCCAGGGCCAGAGTCAGATCTTCGCCCAGGGCGACACCGCTCTCGTCCACCAGCGACAGTCGATCGACATCGGGATCCACGGCGATCCCCAAGTCAGCGTCCGATTCCTTCACTAGTGCTACCAGGTCCGCCAGGTTGGCCGCGGTGGGCTCGGGGTCCCTGGGGAAGCGGCCGTCGGGCTCGAGGCCGATCCCAACGACCTCGCATCCCAGGGATTCGAGCAGCCGGGGCATGATCCGGCCTCCCGCTCCTCGAACGCAGTCCAGCGCGACACGGAAGCCTCTTTCGTGAAGCCGGTGGAGGTCTAGAACGCCGACTTCGAGAACCCGCTGCAGGTGCCGGTCGATGGCCAGATCGTCCGGCTCGACCTCGCCCAGGGCATCCCAGGAAGCGCGCCCTATCGCGCCTTCAGCCAGGAACTCCCGAAAAGCCGTCATCTCGCCCGGGTCCAGAAACATTCCCTCGCTGCTGGCGAACTTCAGAGCGTTCCACTCCGCCGGATTGTGACTGGCGGTCACCGCCACCCCCCCGGCCGCAGAACCCTCCTCGACCGCCAGCAAGAGCGTGGGAGTGGGAACCATGCCCAGGTCCACGACGTGGCATCCGACGGACTGAAGACCGGCGATCGCGCCGCGAGCCAGCATCTCTCCGGACGTGCGGGAATCGCGTCCAACGAGGATCCGGCCTCCGGAATCCCGATCCCTCAGGAAGGCGCCGAAGGCTGCCCCCAGAGCGCTCACCAACTCGGGGGTCATCGAGGAGCCGACCCGCCCTCGGAATCCCGAGACACTCGTGACCAGATCACCCGGCAGATCAATCGGCATTGGATCGACTTCCTCTGGACCCAGGTGGAAGCAGTGGCCGCGACCGTTCCTGGCGCTCACGGGGAACGACCGCTGGGGGGCGAACTTAGGCGCGGCTCGAAACCAGTGTCAACGCGCGAGGGCACGTCCCGGCCTCTGGTGTGTCTGGCGGGATCGGATCGAGAGCACGTACCTTCGCGACGCCGCTTCCGCCTCAGCGCACGAACCGACGGCACGAGCGGCTCCGTGACGTTGACAGGTCGACGCGAAGGATCATGAGCGAATCTCGTTCCAGCCACTTCCGATTTGGCACGCAGGCGGTGCACGCCGGCCAGGAGCCCGAGCCGGTTACAGGGGCCATCATGCCCCCGATCTTCCAGACGTCCACATACGTCCAGCCGGCGCTGGGCCGGCACACAGGATACGAGTACGCCCGCGTCCAGAATCCCACGCGAGAGGCACTGGAGGCGAATCTCGCTGCTCTGGAAGGAGGAGCCCACGGAATCGCCTTTTCCAGTGGTCTGGCCGCCCTCGAGGCCGTGGTAAAAGCGCTGTCCGCCGGTGATCACGTCGTCAGCGAGGAGAATACCTACGGGGGAACGCACCGCTTGTTCGTCCGGGTTCTGAGTCGCCTGGGTATCGACTTCTCCTTCGTTGACGCGAGGGATCTGGAGGCGCTGAGACGGGTCATGCAGCCCAACACCCGCCTGGTGCATGTGGAGACGCCCACGAACCCACTCATGCGCGTGTGTGATATCAGGGCCGTGGCTCGGATCGCCCATGAGGCCGGAGCCCTCCTTTGCGTCGACAACACGTTTGCCACGCCCTACAACCAGCGCCCCCTGGAGTTCGGGGCTGATGTGGTCATGCACTCGACCACCAAGTACCTGAACGGCCATTCGGACATCATCGGAGGCGGCCTGGTGGTCGACGATGATTCCCTGGCGGAGGAATTGCTGTTCGTGCGGAAGTCCACGGGCGCCGTGCCAGGCCCGATGGACGCCTGGCTGTGCCTGCGGGGCATGAAGACGCTGCATCTCCGGATGCGTCAGCACAACGAAAACGGGCTGGCCGTGGCGCGATATCTGGACTCCCACCCTGCCGTCGCCGCGGTTCACTACCCCGGTCTCGAGTCTCATCCCCAGCACGAGCTCGCCACCGCTCAGATGAGGGGGCCCGGAGGCATGGTGTCGGCCGACTTCGGAAGCGGCAGGAAGGCCCGCCTGGTGGTGGAGGGAACGCATGTCTTCGCCCTCGCCGAGAGCCTGGGCGGCGTGGAGTCGCTGGTCAGCGTGCCCTCGCTCATGACACACGCGTCGGTGCCCGTGGAGCGCCGCGAGCGCATGGGCATCACCGATGGCCTGGTACGCTTCTCTGTGGGAATCGAAGATCCCGAGGACCTGATCGAGGACCTCGACCAAGCGCTCTCGGCCCTTGCAGCCTGATCGAGCCCGGGATCGAGACGCCGGAGCGTGCCGCGCGCGTCGCAGTCGGGACGGAGATGGGGTGAAACATTCGCAAAAGCGCGGCCGTACGACAGTGGGACGCACAGGGTGAAGAGGCGCACCAGGACTCGCCGAGGAGGAGCTCTGCAGAATGAGTGACGAACGAGACAACGGCGGCACCCACGAGGGCCGTGAGACGGGAGGGCCCGACGCCGGGGGAGAGGCCCCGGAGGCTCGAGCCCGCCGAATCCTCACGGACATCGCCCCGCGCACCTGGGAGCACCCCGCCGACCGGGCGGCCCTGGCCGCGCTGAGGAAGGTCCCTCTTTTCGACGAAGTGCTTCGCAAGTTGTTCGGGTTCTTCGGCGAGAAGCCGGTGCGCCTGGCCTTCCAGGCGAACGCCCTGAGGGTGTCCGAGCGCCAGTTTCCCAAGATCCACGGCATGTACAAGGAGGTCGTCAAGACCCTCGATGCTGACGAAGCCTATCCCCTCTTCGTCTCGCAGAACCCCGTCGTCAACGCGGGGGCATATGGGATGGACAGGCCGTTCATCATCCTGAACTCGGGCACCGTGCGGCTGCTGGACGACGAGGAGCTCACCTTCGTACTCGGTCATGAGCTCGCCCACATCATGAGTGGCCACGTGCTGTATCGCACCATGATGGTTCTCCTCATCCAGCTGGCCTCTCGCGGTTTCCCCATCGTGGGGCTGGCGGCGACGGCGGTACTTCTCGCCCTTCTGGAGTGGAATCGGAAGAGCGAGCTCTCCTGCGACCGCGCCGGGCTCCTCACCGTGCAGGACCCGGATGTGGCCATGCGCACCATGATGGTGATGGCTGGCGGCGGTGAGGTGGAAGAGACCAACCTCCAGGAGTTCATCCAGCAGGCAGAGGAGTACCGGGAGAGCGGGGACGTCGCCGACCAGGTTTTCAAGGTGCTGAATCTTCTCGGGACCACGCACCCCTTCTACGTCCTTCGGGTTTCGGAGCTGCGTTCCTGGATCGAGGCCGGGGAATACGACCGCATCCTGCGGGGCGAGTACCAGCGCAGGACCGAGCCGGACCCGAGGTACATGGAGGATCTCACAGCGGCCTCCCAGGCCTACGCCGAGGGAGCGAAGGGGTTCATGGACCAGATGACGGATGCCGCGAGGCGCATGGGCAAGGAGTTCATGGACACCATCCGGAAGTAGAGCCGGGCGGGCCTCGTCCGCCGTTCGCGGACGAGGCCTCCGGCACGAGGACAGAGTTGCGGCATCCGGATGATCAAACCAGGAGATGCGGCAACGGGAAGCAGTGGGACCGCAGGGATTGCGACGGTCGCTACAGCCTCCCGATGAAGTGGGTGCCCGCCCCCCCTTGCAGGGCACCCGGCAGGCTGTCGGGATCCGTGATCAGGGCCCTTCTCCCTCCCTCCTTCAGGAAGTGGATGACGGCCTCGATCTTGGGGCCCATGCTCCCCGGTGGGAAGTGCCCCTCCTCGTAGAGCCTTTCCACCTCCTCAAGCGTAACGGCCGAAAGAGGCTGCTGGCCCGGCTTCCCGAAATGGACGTACACCTGCGGCTCGGCCGTCATGATGATGAGGAGCTCCGCCCCGATGTTGGCGGCGAGCACGCTGGAAGTGAGGTCCTTGTCTACGACCGCCTCCACTCCGAAGAACTGGCCTTCTGCGGTCTTCCTCACGGGGATCCCTCCGCCCCCGGACGCGATCACGATGTGCCCGGCACGGGCCGCGTCGGCGATCATGTGTCGCTGGAGGACCCTGAGGGGACGGGGGGACGGAACCACCCGGCGCCACCCTCCCCGCTGGGGATCCTCCTCGATCTGCCAGCCCCAATGGTCCCGACGCCTTTCGGCCTCTTCCCTCGTCAGGAACGGCCCGATGGGCTTGCTGGGAGCCTCGAAGGCCGGATCGTTCTCGTCCACAATCACCTGAGTGACCACCGTCACGACGTATCGTCGGATCTGGTGCCTGCGGAGCTCGTTGAGGAGGCTTTGCTGAAGGATGTAGCCCAGACTCCCCTCCGTCATCGCTACCAGAACATCCAGGGGCATGGCGGGGACGAGGTCGCGTGAACGCTCCTGTTGTATCAGCAGGCTTCCCACCTGAGGACCGTTCCCATGTGAGATCACCAGGTGATAGCCGCGCTCGACGAGTCCAATGAGAAGACTGGCGATGCGCGCGGCGTTCCGCTCGTGATCCTCGATGGTCCCCGACTCGTCCTTCTGCATGAACGCGTGGCCTCCCATGGCCACGAGGACGATTGGCTGCCCGCTATCCACGGCTGCCTCCGTTGACGGGTTCTCCCCCGATCGAGCCAGGGGTAATCCTAGTCTCGCACATGGAGTGTCGCACCAGCAACGCCCTTCTTTGACACCCCTCCCCCCCTTCCGGTACTCTGTCCGCATGCGCATACTGATCGTCGGGAACGGTGGGCGTGAGCACGCTCTGCTCTGGAAGCTCTCCAAGGACGCACCCCGAGCGGAGTTCTTCGCCACCCGTCCCAACGGAGGGATGGCCAGGCTCGCCCAGGCCGTCGATGTGGACCCCGCTGACGCGAGCGGAGTGTCGGATTGGGCCTCCCGGAACGGCATCGACCTCGCCGTCATCGGCCCTGAAGCTCCCCTGGCGGAAGGCATCGTCGACCTTCTGAACGAAGTCGGCGTCTCCGCGTTCGGCCCCACCGCCGGAGCCGCCCGCATCGAGTCGAACAAGGCCTTCGCCAAAGACCTCCTGGAAAGGACCGGAGTGCCCACCGCCAGGCACCGGACGTTTCGCTCCCTGGAGGCCGCCGAAGCCCACATACGAGCGGGCGGAGCCCCTATCGTCGTGAAGGCTTCGGGGCTCGCGGCTGGGAAGGGCGCCATCGTGTGCGCCAGCGTCGAGGAGGCGATGGACGCCTCCCGCAGTATGCTCCGGGACCACCGCTTCGGCGAGGCCGGTCAGGTCATCGTGATCGAAGAGTTCATGGCCGGCGAGGAGCTGTCGGTCTTCGCCCTTACCGACGGAAGACACGTCCTCACCATGCTGGCCTCCCAGGATCACAAACGGATCGGCGAAGGAGACACGGGACCCAACACGGGGGGAATGGGAGCGTACGCCCCGGTATCCATCGCCACACCCGACCTCATCAATGAGGTAGAGGACCGCATCCTCATCCCCACCCTGGAAGCCATGACCCGGGCCGGATGCCCTTTCCGCGGCCTGCTCTACGCGGGGCTCATGATCACGGACGAGGGCCCGAAGATCGTGGAGTACAACTGCCGCTTCGGGGACCCCGAGAGTCAGGCGGTGCTACCGCTCCTGGAAGGCTCCCTGGTGGAACCCCTGACCGTCATCGCGAGCGGGGATTCAATCGAGGGAATGGGCCTCGACTGGCGCAGCGGAGCGGCGGTCACCACCGTTCTGGCCTCCCAGGGTTATCCCGCCGGCTACGAAACGGGATACGCCATCGCCATTCCCGACGAGCTGGAGAGCCACCCGGACGTGATCCTCTTCCACGCCGGCACGCGACAGGCCGAGGGGCTGCGGACTTCCGGTGGCCGGGTGATGGCGGTCACCGGCGTGGGGGCTACCCTCCAGGAAGCCGCCGCCCGCAGTCGGGGAGGCGCCCGCAACGTCCAGTTCGAGGGCAAGGTTTACCGAACCGACATCGGGTGGAGGGAATTCGCCCGGGACGAGGCTACAAGACCATGATCATCACCACGACACCCACGCTGGAGGGGCACCCGATCCGCGAATACCTGGGAATCGTCACCGGGGAGGCCATCCTCGGCGCCAACATCGTCCGGGACATGTTCGCCGCCTTCCGGGATGTCGTCGGCGGGCGAGCGGGTGCCTACGAGGAATCCCTGCGCAATGCGAGGGAGGAGGCCCTTCGGGAGATGGCCGAGGAGGCGCGTTCCCGCGGTGCGGACGCCGTAGTGGCAGTGGATCTCGACTACGAGGTACTGGGAGCGCAGAACGGGATGCTCATGGTGACGTCCTCCGGGACGGCCGTGAAGACCCGGGCGGTGTAGGCCTCTCCCATCTGCCGGCTTCCACGATGACCGCGGTTGCCCGAGCTACCTGAGGCCGAGACGATCGTCCGGGGACTCCGCCCCAATGTGACGGGCCGGAGCATCCGGAAGGTCCACGTTCACCACCAGGACCTGCTGCGAACCGATCGTCGCCGTTTCTGCGCGCTCCTCCAGGGGCGAAGGTTCGATGGGGTACAGCGACGGGGCAAGAACGTCGTTCTGTGCCTCGACGACGGCAGTCGACTGGTGGTGAACCTCGGAATGACCGGCCGACTCCTGGTCGCCCTCCCTGGGGAAAGGTGCGAGAGTCGCCACCCGGCGATCACGTTCCTGCTGGACCACGGCGGACGCCTGGTCTACGATGACGTCCGACGATTCGGCTCTCTGGACGTCCTGGACCGGTCCCGATGGCGAGCGTGGTCGCAAGGATTGGGTCCGGAGCCTCTCTCACGATCCTTCACGGCCCGGAGCCTGAGACACGATCTCGGCCACTCCCGCACCCCTATCCGCTCCTGGCTTCTGGACCAGAAGAAGATTGCCGGGATCGGAAACATCTACGCCAATGAAGCCCTCTTTCTGGCCAAGATTCACCCTTACCGGCCGGCTGGCTCCCTCGGCGACGTGGAGACCCGTGCCCTCCACAGGGCGCTACGCAAGATCCTGCGCTCCGCGGTGGAAGCCCGGGGCACAACCTTGCGCGACTACCGGGACCCCCTCGGCCAGCAGGGATCCTTCGGACCACAGTTGGCGGTATACGGTCGTGAAGGAGGACCCTGCCCGCGGTGCGGCGGAGTCGTGATGCGAACCGTGTTCGGCAATCGGTCCGCCTTCTTCTGTTCCCGTTGTCAGCCCGAGCCGTAGCGCAGCGTCCGGTCGCTAGCCCATCGTGGTCCAGAACGAAGAGACAATGAAACTTCCTCATCCCACGCTCCGGGTTCGCGCCCGGGACCTGGGATCCATCGCCGCTCTGGTTCTGGCCGCCACGATGGTGCACTCCGGGTCGGCAGCGGCCCAGGCCCCCGCGGCACCGAGGAGCGGCCGGGAGGCCTGGGGAGAGCACCTGCCCGTCGTCGAGCACACCCTCGGCAACGGCATGCGCTTCGTCATCCTTCCACGACCGGGGGCGCCCACGGTTTCCTTCGTCGTGCAGTTCGAGGTCGGTGGGGTGAACGAGAGCCTGGGCTTCACGGGAACCGCCCACCTCCTGGAGCACATGCTCTTCAAAGGGACCACCACGGTTGGCTCCAGTGAGGTGGATCGGGAGAGGGAGCTCTTCGCCCGCATGGATGCAGCGCAGGACAGCATCCACGCGGAGAGGGCGGCGGGAACGAAGAATGATCCTCATCGCGTCGAGCGGCTGGAGCAGCGAATAGCAGAGCTGGAAGACTCGGCGCGCACGCTCGTAGTCTCCAACGAGTTCGATCGCATTCTGTCGCGCAACGGGGCACGGGGACTCAACGCGACGACGAGCTACGAGTCCACCTCGTACTTCGTCGAACTGCCCGCCAACCGCGCGAGGCTCTGGTTCGTTCTCGAGGCAGACCGGATGCGCAATCCCGTCTTCAGGGAGTTCTACACGGAGCGGGACGTCGTCATGGAGGAGCGGCGCACCCGGGTCGAAACCAGCCCAGGCGGCCTGCTCTACGAAGCGCACATGGGAGCGGCGTTCCAGATGCATCCGTACGGCGTTCCGGTCATCGGATACCTGTCCGACCTGGAGAGCCTCACACGCCGTCGAGTCGAGGAGTACTACCGGCGTTACTACGGACCCAACAACGCCGTGGTCGCCATCGTGGGAGCGGTGGATCCCGACTCCATGGTGACCTGGGCCGAAGCCTACTTCGCAGGGGTCCCGCCCGGTGACGAGCCTCCCGCGCTTCTGGCCCGGGAGCCCGAGCAGCGAGGCGAGCGCCGCGTGGTGGTGGAGTATGACGCTGAGCCCCAAGTCCGGATCGGGTGGCACGTCGTGAGCACGCTCCACCCGGACATGCCGGCTCTCTCCATGCTGGCCTACCTGTTGACCGGGGGGCGGACCTCCCGCTTGTACCGCCGCCTGGTGCTCGACGACCGGGTGGCCACGTCGGTCTCCGCATCTACGGCTCCAGGAGCTCGCTATCCGCAGCTGTTCGTCATCGACGCGTTTCCCCGCTCCCCCCACACCACCCAGGAGCTGGAGGCCGCAACCTACGAGGAACTGGAGCGCCTGAAGAGGGAGGCACCTGCCGAGTCGGAGCTCGAGAAAGTCCGCAACCAGCTGGAGGCGTCGCGAATCCGTCGCCTCCAGTCCAACCTCGGGCTGGCTTTTCAACTGGCGGGCTCGGTGGCCCTCTGGGACGACTGGCGGGAAACCTTCCGGCTCACCCGCAGGCTTCAAGGCGTGCGCCCCCCCGACATTCAGCGAGTCGCTCGGGAGTATCTCACTCGGAGCAACCGCACCGTGGCGACCCTGATCAGAGCCGATCCCCCGGGGGAGAGGCCGTGAGATCGACGAGACCCTGGGTGAGCCGTATGCTGGGCGCGGTCCTGGCGTTGACGGCTCCCGTCACCGGAGGCCGGGCAGACGCTCAGACCCCCTCGCCTCCAGTGGGACGCGAGGCGGCTCTCGCCCTGGAGTTTCCGGCGCTCGATTTCGATCCGCCTGTGCCCGAACAGTATGAAGTCGAGGGAGTCCGTGTCCTCTTTCTTCGGGACCCCTCCCTCCCCCTGGTCGACATCTTCGCGTACTTCCGGGGAGGGTACGCGGTCCTGGGTCGCGACGTGTACGGCGCGGCTACCGCTCTTCCATCCCTCTTACGGAACGGGGGAACCGCGACTTTGTCCCCGGACTCAGTCGATCAGTTGATGGAGTTCTACGCGCTCCAGACCAGCTTTGGGACGGGAGGCGCCAGCTCCTTCTCGAGCCTGAACACCCTGCGAGACAATCTGGATGTGGCCCTGGACCTCTGGATCGACATACTTCGCAATCCACGATTCGACTCCCTCCAGGTGGAGGTCTGGCGTGGCCAGGAAATCGACCGGGCTCGCCGCCGGAAGGACAACCCGACGCAGCTGGCCTTCTCTGAGTTCAACCGCCTCATGTTCGGCGATCACCCCACGGGTTGGGAGCTTGAGCCCTCGGACCTCGAGCCTGAGGATTTTTCTCCAACCACCCTCCACCGTGTTCACCGAGAGATCTACTGTCGAGACCATCTGATCATGGGTGTAACGGGTGACGTGACCTGGTCCGAGGTGGGAGGGCGGCTGGGCATCTTGCTTCAGCGCTGGCCCGAGTGCCCGAGGGAGCTTCCCTACCCCCCAAAGCCGACGTTGCGGAGGGGTCCGGGAATCTACCTGATCCCCCGAAACCTGGAGCAGAGCACGGTGGTCATGGCTCACGCTGGAGGCGTCCGGCAGAGCAACGAGCCGGAGTTCTTCGCCTCCCGCATCGCGAACTCCATCCTCGGAGGGAGTGGCTTCTCGAGCCGGCTTCTTTCGACGGTCCGCACGGAAAGAGGCTACGCGTACAGTGCCTCCTCCTTCTGGACGGCTCCCCAGCGCTACGAAGGAATCGTGGGCGCGCTCACTCAAACCCGAAGCGAGACCACGGTCGCGGCCACGCGCCTGATTCTGGAGATTCTGGATGAAATGACCCGGTCACCGCCTACCCAGGAGGAGGTCGACCGGACGGTCGACGAGATCGCGAACGGGTTCGTGTTCAACTTCGAGGCCCCGTCGAAGGTGCTCGCCCGCCGGGTCCTCTACCTGGCTCAGGAACTGCCTCCCGATTGGCTGGAGCTCTTCGTCACCGGAATACAGGACGTGAATCCCGACGACGTGCACCGGGTCATGCGGGAGCGGGTGAGGCCGGACGAGATGGTAATCCTGATCCTGGGGGACCCGGAGGCGTTCGACGAGCCCCTCGACACTCTGGGCGACGTTCAAATCTGGGAGGTGGAGGGGCGTTAGGTCCCCTCAGCTCGGGGCCCCGTCCTGCATCTCGCCGATGGCGAGCCGTCGCTTCGCCTCGCTCTTCCTACCTACGTGAATCGCTCTTCCTACCTACGTGAATCGTGGCGATGCCGCCGGTCAGGGCATCCCACTGGACCTCGGAGAACCCTGCCCCGGCCATGCGCTCCGCAAGCTCCTCGGGCTCGGGAAACTCCCTCACGGATTCCGGGAGATACGCGTATGCCCACCGGTGCCCGGAGATGATCCGTCCGACGAGAGGAAGGACGCGGGTGAAGTAGAACATGTACAGGCCTCGCAGCAACGGGACCCGAGGGAGCGCGAAGTCGAGGACCACGAGCTTCGCCCCTGGCTCGAGTGTCCGGAGCAACTCCCGCAGGCCGTAGTCGAGGTCGCAGAGATTCCTGACGCCGAACGCCACCATCGCGCCGCCGAAGGCGTCGTCGGCGAAGGGAAGCTTCAGCGAATCTCCGCAGACGGGAACCACGGACAGCCCGTCGATCTTCGCACGGCCCTGATCCAGCATCGGTTTGGCGAAGTCCAGGGCCACCACCGTACCCCCGAATCCGCGCTGCGCCGCAAGCTCGATGCTCAGATCGTACGTTCCCGCACAGGCGTCCAGAAAGGATCCGCGTGAGGCCCGATGCCAGTCCAGTCGCGCCACAGCCTTCCTTCTCCACCGCCGATCAACGTTGAGGCTGAGCAGGTGGTTGAGAAGATCGTACCGAGGCGCGATTTCAGAGAAGATCCGCTGAACCTGACGCGCCCGCTCGGTACCCGCCGAGGGTCTGGCTTCTGGAACAGTCGCCATCGAAGCGTGTTTGTTCTAACCTGTGGGGGCCGGCCCGCGGGACGCTCCAGAGCCGAGCGGCCGTCGGGCCAGCGGCCAGTCGGGCGATTCTTACGTGACCGTCGCAGGTCGCGTACCCGATAAACACGCAGGGTTCCGCACTCGTACTGTTTGTAGCCGGACGACGCGCGTGGCTGACCCAACCGCTGGTCTGGAACCGCTGCCGCTGTGAACTATTCCCATATCGATGATCGCGAGCTCGTCTCGCTGGCCTGCAAGGGGCGGGACAGAGCGTACCGGGAGCTGCTCTCCCGATACGAGCGTCCGGTCTTCTCTCTCATCTACCGGATGTTGAGGGACCGCAGCGAGGCCGAGGACCTCTCTCAGGAGACCTTCGTCCGGGCCTTCAACGCCATCGACAGCTACAACCCGCGCTACAAGTTCAGCAGCTGGATCTTCAAGATCGCCAACAACCTGACCATCGACCATCTCCGGAAGCGACGGCTCGAGACAGTGTCCATCGACGGCTCTCCGCACGCGGTCTCCCCTGAAGAGCAGAGTCAGACGCGGCTGGTGGTGGAGTCCCTGGGAGAAAGCCCCGATGAATACGTGGAGCATCGCGAGCTGGGAGGGGCCATCGAGGATGCCATCGGTCAACTCCGTCCGGAGGACCGGACGGCGGTCCTGCTCATGCACGGGGAGGGATATTCCTACGATGAGATCGCCCACATCAGTGACGTACCTCTCGTGACTGGCGAGCTGAAGACGACCCTCGCTCACCTCGCGTCCTGAGGGCCAATAGGAGGGCCTACAGAGGGACCTCAGGTGGCCTGCCATGCTGAAACTTTGCCGCCGAAGCTTCCGTAGGGATCGGCGACGAGACGACAAGGAGTCGATCCGTGACGAACCAGTGGAAAGCCGAGCACCTGAGCGCCGAGCGAATCCAGGCGTTCCTGGACGGGCTGCTCTCCCGGAGGGAGGCCGCCGCGGTCCAGGAGCACGCCCACTGGTGCGCGCGGTGCCAGGCCGAGCTGGACGTCTGGATGCTCCTGTTCCGGGAACTGGAGGACCTCCCGCAGCTGGAACCGTCCCCCGGGTTCATCGAGCGCGTTCTAGTCCAGAGGACAGCGCGCGAGAAGCGAGTGCGACTGCCCGTCGCGGCCCGCGTCCGTTCCCGGCTGGTCCACGTGTTGGGAGGCAGGGGGACCGCAGATCGCCATCCCGAGCCCGATCGCCTGCAGGACCTGCTGGATGGGATCCTCCTTGGCCCCGAGCTCGTGGAAACGCGGGCCCACCTCGCCGCCTGCTCCAACTGCCGGACCGAAATGGTCCAGTGGCGGGAGTTGGCAGCCCACCTGGAAGGCCTGTCGAACCTGGCGCCCTCGCCCGGTTTCGAGGAACGGGTGATGGCCCGGGTTCGGGCGAGGGCTCCGGCGGTTGCCACGGCCGCGGCTCGGTCCCGCAGCGCTCGTCTGTGGTCCCGTGTCGGGGCCCTACGTCCGCGGACGAGACGCGCCTGGGCGGTGGCCTGCGGTGTGGTGGTGGCGCCCACGGCGGCGGCGAGCGCATTGGCCTACTTCGTCTTGTCACACCCGGCGCTCACACCCGGGTATCTCCTTTCGTTCCTCTGGTGGCAGCTTTCCGGGTTCGCCGTGGCGTCCCTCCAGGCCCTTCTAGGGGGTGTGGTGGAGAGCGCGACGGTATTCCGGATGTACACCATGGTGCAGTTCCTGATGGAAACGCCCCAGATCCTGGTTGCAGCTCTGGGAACGTTCACCCTGTTGACCCTCTGGGCCGTGCGGGTCCTGTACCACAACCTTCTCGATGCCTCAGCAACGAGGCGCAGGTATGCACATGCGTCATTCTAGGTCCCTTCCGACTGCCGTAGCCCTGGTTCTGGCCGTCTGGGCAGTCCATCCCGCTCCGGCACAGGAGCGGGAGGTGGTATCGAACGAGATCGCGGTGTCCGGCGACGAGGCCACCCTCCGGCTCGAGTTCAAGGACAACCATCGCTTCGAGATCAGCTTGCGAAATGGTCAGGTCTTGATCGATGACGAGACGACCGGCACCTACGTGCGAGGCGACGCCCTGGACACGGCGTGGCGATCGCTGTTGGGCCAGGTCGTGGCTCTCGAAGATGGGCCCCTGGCTGAAGCTCTGCGATCGTGGGAGCCACCGGAAGACCTCTCGGATGTGTCAGAGGAGCTGGCCGCCGCCATGGACGAAGCCATCAAGGCCGCTCTGGAGCCCATCGCGGCGCTCCAGGAAGTCCAGGAGTCCGAGGGGACGACCCTGGAGACCATCCTGGACACGGCCATGGAGCGATCCGTGCTCCAGGCGCTTCTTCTTGGTCAGACGGATCGGTTGGGAATCCTGGGAGAGGCCCTGGAGGACGTGACCCCCGAACAGATCCGAGTGTACGTGGGCGAGGACGTCGTGGTGGAGTCGGGTGAGGAGGTGGACGCGACACTGGTGGTAGTGGACGGCGAGCTCGACGTAGAGGGAACCGTGCGTGGAGACATCGTAGTCGCGGGCGGCTCTCTCAGGATCAGGGACGGCTCTCGGGTGACCGGAGACGTGAGGCTCGCGGACTCCCGCCTCTTCCGTGACGGCGGAACCGTCGAGGGCCGGGTCCGGAACGTGGAGGAGGAGCGGGCGGGCGTAGAGGAGCTGCGAGACCAGCTTCGGCAGGAGCTCGAGCACGAGCTCGAGTCCGTGACGGCCGAACGGATTCGTCGCGAGTTCGAGCGAGAGCGGCGTTCTTCCTTCCACCCTCTGCGCCACATCGGTTCCGGCCTGGCGGGAATCCTGCAGAATCTCTTCACCTTCCTGATCCTGGCAGCCATCGGCATCGGCATCGTTCATTTCGCCGGGGAGAACCTCTCGGTGGTGGCATCCGCCGCCCGTCATGCCCCGGGACGGTCGGCCATGGTCGGCTTGGCAGGAGCGTTCCTGGCACTCCCGGTCTGGGTGCTCGGCATGGTGGTGCTGGCGGTTTCCCTGATCGGGATCCCCGTGCTGGTGGTTTGGATTCCCCTCTTCCCCCTGGCCGTGGCCGCCGCGGCCGGATTGGGGTACATGGCCGTGGCGAAGAACGTCGGGCGATGGCTGGCCGACCAGCACTACCAGGGCCTGGAGTGGCTGGATGGCAGGAATCCCCGCCAGGCGGTGATCGCCGGAATCGGGGCGCTGATGGCAGCCTGCGTGGCGGCCAACGTCGTCCAGATGGCCGGACCCTGGCTCGGATTTCTGCAGGGGTTGTTCGCGATGCTGGGCGTCATGGCCGGTATCGCCGCCGTGACGGTGGGCTTCGGAGCCGTGATCCTCACCCGAGGAGGACGGCGATCCGACCTGGCGTACGCGGAGGATCTCAACTTCCGCGATACGATGTGGACCGGGTGGACGCGCTCGCGGGATCGTGCTTCCTCGTCCGGCGTGGAAGAGGTGGAGGTAGAGGTGAAGGAAGCCGCCGAAGAGGTCGAGGAAGCAGCAGCCGAGATCGAGATGGAGGCGGAGGTGGAGGAAGCGGAGGGCATCGCTGATGAACCCGAGTCAGAGTGGTGGGAAGAGCACGATGACGAAGCGGAGGAGAAGGACGATGCATAGGCGGGTGGTGATCCTCCCCCTCCTGGCCGCGAGCGCGCTCGTGGCGAGGGAGAACCTCTGGGCCCAGAGCTGGCGGACCGTCACCATGTCCCGCCAGGTGGACGAGGAACGGGCGGTGGACGTCGAGGTCAGCTACGGAGCCGGACGGTTCGAGCTCATGCCCGCCGACCCTGGCGTTCTCTACCGCATGGAGCTCCGGTACGACGAGGAGCAATTCGAGCCGGTGTCGGAATACGGGGAAGGCCAGCTACGGCTCGGAGTCGAAGGCACCGGCAGGAGGATCCACTTCAGCAAGGGCGAGAAGCTCGGAGAGATGACTCTGGAGCTGGCCCGGGACCTGCCGATGGATCTTCGACTGGAGTGCGGTGCCGTCCGGGCGGAGATGGACCTGGGAGGCCTCTCCCTGTCGAATCTCGAGTTCAAGACCGGAGCGTCCGAGTCTCGTCTCGACGTCTCGGAGCCCAACCCGATCCGCATGAACGAAGCATCGTTTCAGGTAGGGGCGGCGGCCTTCACCGCACGCCACCTGGGGAACCTGAACGCCGACCGTATCCAGGTGGATGCCGGCGTCGGCGACCTGAAGCTCGAGTTCACGGGTGATTGGCAAGGGAACGCCGAGGTCGAGGTCGAGATGGGGCTCGGCACCCTGACCCTCAGGTTTCCAAAGGGGTTGGGGGTCCGGCTGGTCCGGGATACGTTCCTGACCTCGCTCGACTCCCAGGGTCTGATCAAGCGCGGTGACTCGTATTACTCGCCTGACTGGGAGGAGGCGGACCACCGGCTCACTGTTCGAGTCGAAGCCGCGTTCGGCTCCATTGACGTCGAGTGGGTGCGGTGAACACTCTGGTCACCATTCCCGAGCCCCTGAACAGCTTGATCCGGGGATTCGAGGGACACGCCGGGTCCGGGGTCGGTCAGTGGCCCTCGGAAGGAAGGAGACACCGATGATTGGCACGCTGCTCACACTGCTCGCGGCAGGGCTCGTGACCCTCATCGCCGCGGCGATCGTCTTGTCGCTCCTGGGGATGGTGTTCTCTCTGGCGTTCGCCGTCGCCACGTTCCTGCTCTTCAAGGTGGCACCGGTTCTCCTGGTGGGTTGGGTGGTTTTGAAGCTGCTCGATCGCAGACGGCCAAAACGCCTTTCAGCCGCCGATCGAAAGTGGTTGGACGGGGAATGACGTCGGCCGGACGCGACGCGATGCTCGCCAGGGTCGGAGCCCGCCGGTTCCGGCCTCTTTCATTCGACGTGGAGCGTCTCGCCCGGCCTGGGGCGCCGACGCGTTTCGAGATCCCGGCTCACCTCGACCCTCACTCCCACCCCAGCGCCCAACCTGGATGCTGCGGATCCTCCACGCACCGCGATTTCCAGGCGTCCGTCTGAGTTGACGACGGCGGTCGCCTCTCCTACCGCGACAGAGCCGTAGGTCGGCGACAGGGCCAGGGTCCTTTCCCCGATCCGGATCGCATCCTCGCTGGAGACCCATTCGCCAGGGACGTTGGTAATCAGGTTGCCGAATCGATCCGTGGCGATGACCTGGCCCACGATGTCCGATCTCTGACGGATGGGCTTGGGTTCGACCAGACGCACCGGATCGTCAGTCACCGACCCCAGCGCGGAGAGCTCCTCCCCCGCCGCCAGCCGGGCCGCCAGAGGGGCGAACACGTCCCTCCCGTGAAAAGTGGCACTCATCCCCCGATCCGCGCCCAGGGGTGCGGGAGGTGCCACCGCCTTCCATTCAGCCGCCTCATCCAGGACGCGGGTCACGATTCCGTTGTCGGGGGCCACGACGAACCGTCCATCCGCCTCGACGACCAGCACGCGGCGGCTGGTGCCGACACCAGGATCGACGACGACGAGGTGGACCGTGCCCGCGGGGTAAAGCCGCCAGTATCGGCCGAGGGCCCACATGGCAGCGTGGACGTCGCCCGGAGGGATGCCATGGCCCGCATCATCCACGACCACGTCGGGGAGCTGGGAGGCCAACACGCCCTTCACGGCCGCGGCGAATCCATCCTTCACCCCGAAATCCGTGAGCACAGTGACCCTACGCACTCACCGCGATCCCCGCCATGCGGTTGCCCGCCGAAGATCCTCCAGCAGGAGGTCCGGGTCCTCGGCGGATTCCGTGACTGAAGACGCTCCGGATTCCCGGCCGACGCCGTGCTTGCGGAAGATGACGAGGGTCTCCGGAAAGTCCCGGACCACCACGTGGACAGTCATCCGAGAGAGATCCTGCGGTGATGGAGCCCGCCGAAGCTCGCGCCTCACGGGAAAGGCTCCTCAACCGTCTCCAGCACGGCTCGGGCGATCCGCGACAGCGCCGACCCAGCCGGCGAGTCCGGCGCCGACATCACGGTGGGAGAACCCTGGTCCCCCGCCAGGCGCACGGCTGGATCCAATGGGATCCCCCCGAGAAAGGGCACCCCCACCTCCTCGGCGAGACGCTCTCCTCCACCACTGCCGAACACGTCGACGGCTTCACCGCAGTGTGGGCAGGTGAAGCCGCTCATGTTCTCCACAACGCCGAGCACCCTCGTGTTGACCCGCTCGAACATCCTGATCCCCCTGCGGACGTCCCCGGTGGCGATATCCTGCGGCGTGGTCACCATAATGGCACCGTCGATGTCGATGGTTTGCACCAGGGAAAGCTGCGCGTCTCCCGTCCCAGGGGGCATGTCCACAATCATGACGTCCAGAGCTCCCCAGTCCACCTGCTCGAGAAACTGCTTGAGGATGCCCGAGATCAACGGGCCTCGCATGATCGCCGGCTGTTCTCTGTCCAGAAGGAAGCCGATACTCATCAACCGAACACCCGCCACTTCCAGTGGCTCCATCTTCTCCTGGCCTGGAGAGCCCGTCACGCGGGGTCTCCGGGTCTCACCGAACATGGTGGGGATGTTGGGTCCGTACACGTCGGCATCCAGGAGCCCGACCCTGCGCCCCTCAGCGGCGATGGCCGCAGCGAGATTGGCGGCGACCATGGACTTTCCCACTCCCCCCTTTCCGGAGCTCACGGCGATGACGTGGGCCGTATTCTCGAGAAGACCGGTCCTGGGAGTGGGCGCTGGTACCCTCCCCGGACCTGCTCCACCCCAGGGCCCTCCGGCCCGGGAAGCCGCAGCCGCAGAGCCCACACTGGCACCGGCCTGTGGCAGCTGGACGTTGACCTTCACCCCCGAGACGCCCGGAACCCCCTCCACGGCCGTCCGCACTTCCTTCACCAGCGACCCAGGGTCCTCGGGTCGAAGTAGGAAGGAGAAGCGGACCTGCCCGTCTTCGTCCACCTCGAGATCCTGGACGTGCCCGCTGGTCAGGACATCCTGACCGTCAGCAGTCTGGACCACTTCGGCCAGAGCGGCCACTACGGATCGCATCAGCGCATCGTTGGGCATATCGAGCTCACCCTCCGGAAGTCAGGCATGTCTCGCAGGCACCCCACCCCTGCTCGCCCGGGAGTGTCTTGGTGCAGGGCTTGGGGAGACAAGAAGGGCACCTCCGGGGAAGACCCACCGAGCGAGGGGCCAGCCGAACGGGCCCATCCACCGTCTCCACGGCTGCGATGTTACCCCCACCCCCAGACGCGGTCAAACGGACGGAGCGGAGCCCTTCCAATCACTCAGACGGACTTGGCCGGCGGAACGTCGGCCGTTCTCACCCTTCAGCGATACTCAGGTTCCAATCGCCCGGGCCGGCCAGGAGTGTCTGCGCACTCCCACCCCCTCAGGATCCCGTGGATTCAGGCGTGGACGCGGTGGTTGCGGTGCGTCTGTGATGGATGCATCTTGCGGTGCGCCGGCCACGTTGGAGCCGGCTGGCCGGCTCAGGAAGGACGGGCGAACGCACACGGTTCCCCCGTCCTTTTTCTGGGCCCGAGCCGGCCTCCCGCGGAGTCGGAAGTGATCGCTGAAAGCAGTCCTGCCAACGAAACCGAGACGATTCCGATGCCAAGCAAGGTCGACGTCCCAGCGGTAATAAACGAACCGGTATTCTCCTACGCACCGGGTTCCCCCGAGCGGATCGAGATCAAGGCCAAACTCCAGGAGATGGCCTCCCAAGAAATCGAGATCCCGCTCATCATAGCCGGCGAGGAGGTCCGGACGGGAGACACCGCCCAGGCCGTGATGCCCCACGACCACGGGCACGTCCTTGCGACGTACCATCGGGCCGGGAAGGAAGAGACGGAACGAGCGATCGCGGCCGCCATCGAGGCCCACCGCGATTGGTCCACCTGGCACTGGGAGGACCAGGTTGCCGTCTTTCTGCGGGCCGCGGAGCTTCTGGCCACGGCGTGGCGCGCCCCGGTGAACGCTTCCACGATGCTGGGTCAGTCCAAGACCGTGTTCCAGGCCGAGATCGACGCCGCCTGCGAGCTGATCGACTTCTTCCGCTTCAATGCGCGATTCGCCCAGCAGATCTACGAGGAACAGCCGATCTCGTCACGGGGCGTCTGGAACTGGATTGACTACCGCCCGCTCGAGGGATTCGTGTACGCGGTGACACCGTTCAACTTCACCTCCGTCGGTGGGAATCTCCCCGGGGCGCCCGCCATCATGGGGAATACCGTGGTCTGGAAGCCGTCCCGGACGGCCGTCTTCAGCAACTACCACGTCATGAGATTGTTCGAGGCAGCCGGGCTTCCCCCGGGAGTCATCAACTTCGTTCCAGGCCACTCAGCCGCCATCACTCGGGCGGTGATGTCGCATCCCGCATTCGACGGCATACACTTCACCGGGTCTACCCCCGTCTTCCAGGATCTCTGGCTGCAGATCGCCAAGAACCTTACCAACTACCGGTCCTATCCGAGGATCGTCGGGGAGACCGGTGGGAAAGACTACATTCTCGCGCATCCCAGCGCGGATCCCGAGGCGCTGGTCACGGCCATCATCAGGGGGGCATTCGAGTACCAGGGGCAGAAGTGCAGCGCCGCGTCGCGAGCCTACATTCCCGAGGGCCTCTGGGCGGAGATCGGAGACGACCTGATCGACCAGACCGAAGGAATCGCCATGGGAGATCCGAGAGATTTCCGGAACTTCATGGGCGCCGTGATCGACAAGCCAGCCTTTGATGACATATCCCTGTACATCGAAGATGCCCGGGCGTCGGCAGACGCCGAGATTCTAGCCGGCGGAGAGGCTGACGACTCGGTGGGCTTCTTCATCAGACCCACTCTGATCCGAGCTCTCAAGGCCGACTACGTAACCATGTGCGAGGAGATCTTCGGACCCGTGCTGACCCTCTACATCTATCCTGATGACCAGTGGGACGAGACGGTGCGACTCGTCGACCAGACCTCGCCCTACGGGCTCACCGGAGCGGTGTTCTCGCAGAATCGAAGCACTATCAACCATGCCATAGATGACCTTCGGTATTCAGCCGGAAACTTCTACATCAACGACAAACCCACGGGAGCCGTCGTGGGTCAGCAGCCCTTCGGCGGCAGTCGGGCCAGCGGAACGAACGACAAGGCAGGCTCGAAGCAGAATCTCCTCCGGTGGCTCACGATCCGCAGCGTGAAGGAGAACCTGGCTCCGCCTACTGACTACGAATACCCCTTCATGAACGAGGAGTAGGGCTCTCCTTCGGCGTCCCGAGCGGCATGCGGTCGCGACGGTTCCTCCCTACCTCCCGGAGCTGGGCAGGGGCACGAGCCGCACCCGGCTTACCACCCGGGGCTCCAAGGCCGGGCGATGGAGCGGGAGCCGCCACAGCCCGCCGACCCTCCAGCGCTCGAGCTGGTCCCACGCATGCCGATTCCGGGGATACCCGGACTGGCCGCCTGGCAGGATAAAGCCGCCTGGACCATCCGGATCGGCCAGGTCGACCACGTGGCGTTGGCTTGGACCCCACCTGACTATGAAGGGGGGCTCCGTACCCGTGAAGCCCGCGACGTTGACGGAGTGGTGGGACCCTTCGCTAGGCAACGAGCGCTTCCCGAACCCCATGAGCGCACCCAGGATCGGAACGCTTGCAAGGGGGTGTTGCAGCTCCAAACGGTGAGCCTCGGCCCACCGCATGGCTCTCCACTCCACCGCCGATCGTGCGGCAGAGGGTCCGAGGACGTCCATGACCTGGTCGTCCCTGTCCAAGACCCTCTCCGCGGCGTAGAGCGGGTAGTACCCTCGGGCTTCCCCGTACAATCGGCTCTGCAGTCCCGATCGGACCTTCTGAACCCAGCCAAAGAAGAGAACAGCAGATCGACTCTCGAGGGTGGCGCGTCCATCCCATGCCTCGAGACTCTCCGCTTCCGGCAATCCCGCAGCCCCAAACGCCGCCGCCGCCGCGTTCCGGTATCGTTCCACGAAGGCGCTGCCCACGTCCATCTGAATACGGAGTAGAGAGGCGGCGTCGTGCTCGTCGCGATCCGCTAGCAGCGCCTGGATGCGCATGGCCCGATATGGACGCTCCCAGCCGCCGGAGGTGATCAAGGCGGCAACCGAATCGGGTGTCTGCCGGTTGTTCGCCGTTACCACGAAGTCCGTGCTGGGGTTCACTGAGTGAGGGTGCTCCTGGAAGGGGAGGGCTCCAACCCAATCGTGACTTCCTGTCCAACCTGGAACGGGAAGCAGCGGCGGAGCTCCCGAGCGACGCAGGGGGACTCTCCCTGCCATCCAGTAGCCGAAGTTGCCCGCCGTATCAGCGAACACCACGTTCTGATGGGGATTGGTGAAACCCCGAAGAGCCTGGATGAAAGAGGCTGCGTCAGATGCCCGGTTCATCCGCAACAGGGCACTGGACGTGGTGGATGGGTCGTGCGCAACCCACCTGAACGCCAGGAGCTCTCCCCCGGCTCGCGCCTCGACCGGCGTGATAATTGGGCCGTGTCGGGATTCCCGGATGCGATGCTCTGCGACCCCGGATTGTCCTCGAACGCGGATGCGCTCTACTCGAGTCCGAAATGGCTCCGAGCCCGCAGGTGTCATATACCGAGTGCTGTCCTCCGGATCCAATCGCTCGACGAAGAAGTCCGAGTCATCCACCATGGCGTTGGTGAATCCCCAGGCCACGGCGGCCGAGTGCCCCGCCACCACCCCTGGAACACCTGGAAGGCTCATGCCCGCCACGTCCAGGCCAGGAGCGTGGAGTGCGATCAGGTACCAGAGGGCCGGCGCGTTCATCGAGAGGTGCATATCGTTCGCCAGGAGAGGCTTCCCTGAGTGGCTTCGACGCCCGCTGACCACCCACGCGTTGGACGCCCTCACCCAGCTGCCCGCCTCTAGAACACGGGCAGCGAACTCCGGAACCTGTGCCGAGGCCACGAGTGCAGGGGAGCTCGGGGGCGGCAGCCAGAATTCGGTGGAGCGGTCGCGGTCAACTGCATTCAGCGCCCCGCGCCCCGAAGGCTCGAGGGTGCCCGCCGGGGCCGGTCCGACGGCTGGACCCGGCACCGTGTACTCCGCCACCCCAGACTCCTTCTGCACGCCCAAGATCGTCGCTCCCCAGTCGGGGTAGTCGGGTAGGATCTCGGCGAAGAGGTCTTCCCCAAGGCGGGACCTCGCCCCAGCCAGGGCCAGGCTCCTTTCGTACTCCGCCAGGTCCCAGGCCATGACCTTTTCCACCGCCAGCGTGTGCGTGATTTGCCACGGATCGGGGCGAGGGGCCCGCAGGATCATCAATTCCGGGGGAAGCGGGCCATCCCAGCCCTCGAGCGCCGCATTCACCCCGCGGGCGTACGACTCCAGGCTTCTCCTCGCTTCCCCATCCACCACGCTCAGGCTGCTCTCGGCCGCTCGATGAAGCCCCAGGGTCCTAAGGAAGCGGTCGCTATCCAGGGTCCGCTCACCAAAAAGCTCACTGAGGCGCCCCCCAGCCACCCGGCGCAGCAGTTCCATCTGCCAGAGCCGGTCGAAGGCGTGCAGATAGCCCTGTGCGAAGAAAGCGTCGTCCACGGTCGAAGCCCACACGTGCGGAACGCCGAGCGAGTCCCTGAGAATCTCGACAGGCCCATCCAGCCCAGGAAGGACGAGCTCGCCCTCGGGGAATGAAGGACCCCGCGCCACCATCCACAGAAAGCCCGCCGCGCCGGCCGCGGCCAGGACAAGCACAGCCGCCGCGCCCAACAGCTTCCACCTCACGGTTTCGGTCTCCCCACTCTCTCGCTACCTCCTGGCTTCCGTTGCCGATTGCTCCAGCGCCCGCTGGAAATCGCTAATGAGATCGTCCAGATCCTCAATGCCGACCGAGACTCTCACGAACCCATCCGGAATCCCGATGGCCTCCCGCTCCTCCGGAGTGAGGCCCCTGTGGGAAGTGTAGCGAGGCTGGCAAACGAGTGTTTCGACTCCGCCGAGACTGGGTGCGACCCTGGCAAGGCGGAGAGCGCCACAGAAAGAGTCAGCGACTACCCCTCCTCCCTCCAGCACCATGCTCACCATTCCACCGTAGCCCGCGAGCAGCTCTCCAGCCACGAGAAAGTCCGGATGACTCGGGAGCCCGGGATAGCTCACCTCCGATACCTCCGGCCGGCTCTCCAGCCACGTCGCGAGGCCAATCCCGTTGGCGTTGTGGCGATCCATGCGCACTGCCAGGGTCCGGATCCCCCGATCGAGAAGCCACGCACCGTGGGGATCGAGAGCCGGACCGTAGAGCTTGAGCGTCTCCCGGACGCTGCGGATCAGGTCTTCGCAGCCCGACGCAACCCCGGCGATCAGGTCCGAGTGGCCTCCCAGGTACTTGGTGGCGCTGTGGATCACCACATCCACGCCGAGCTCCCCCAGGCGCAGATTCGCGGGCGAGGCGAAAGTTCCGTCCACCACGACGCGGACACCGACCTCCCGAGCGAGGGAAACGACGGGGCGCGGATCGATGACCCGCAGCGTCGGGTTGGTGGGAACCTCGAAGACGAAGGCACGGGTGGCCGGACGCAGCGCTCGTTCCCATGCCCCTTCCTCGAACGGATCCACGAAGGTGGTGGAGATGCCTCGCCTGGGCAGTTCCGAGTCCAGCAGAGCGTAGGTGTGCCCGTAGAGATGCTTGGAAGCCACGAGGTGGTCACCGCTCTCGGCCAGGGAGAGTAGCGTCATGGCCATAGCGGCCATGCCACTGGAGGTCGGGAGAGCGGCCTCCAGACCTTCCAGCATCGCTACCTTCTCACCCAGTGCCTCCAAGGTCGGGTTGTTTCCATAACGGGTGTACCGCAGCTCGCCATCGGTGGGCGCCCCCCAGAAGAACGTGGAGCTCTGATAGATAGGCGTGACAACCGGTGCTCCGGGAGAAGGGTTCCGCGCTCCGGAATGGACCCCACGCGTGGACGGACCGAGAGGTTCCCCGGGTTTCGCCGTGTGATTCATGGTGCTCCTGATGAGCTTCCGTGATGGGATTCAGTCCCGGGTCGGTCCCAGGCGGATCAGACGGCTCAGCGCATGATAGTCGCCGGAATCGGGTCGCTCGAAGACGAGGCGGCGTGCGGCGAGACGTTGGAGAGCGAAGCGGTCGGCCTCTTCGGGGAACAGCGCCCCAACCTGATCACGCTCGATCCTGCCCCGACTCTCCACCTCGCTCCAGATGCGGAACTCGCCCTCGCTACCGGTACCCAGGAGCTCGAAGCCTCCTCCGTCGGTCTCGGCGACGGCGGCCAAGTCATGACGTCGGAGGACGACCTCGATCGGGCCCAGATGACTATCCTGGACCCCGCGAAAGACGAAGAAGACCTCCGCGGGGCGGTCGGGGCCTGCACAGCGCAAAAGCAGCTTTGCCACCACCTCGTCAGCGCACGAGAAATCCAGGACGGTGACCTCGGAAAGATCGATCAGAAAGAGGGCAGTCCCCGAAGTCTCCACCAGCCGGCTCTCGATGGCGAGACGAACGGCCCGGCCGGTAGGGCGGGTGACCAGATACGAGTAGAGGGAAGCGACGTTCTGGTCGACCAGGCGACTCACGTCGATGGGGATACGATCAAGGACCACGGTCGCCTCCGTCGGGCTCGTGCGCGGGAAGAATAATGCTGATCTGCGCGCCGGGAAACGGGGCAAGTCCATCTTCCAGTGGAGGTGAATCCTCCCAGCTCGGTACATCCGCGATCCTGGCGGTGCCGCTCCGGATGGAGATCCCACCGTCCCACCGGCGCACCTGCTTCCGAATCTGCTGGATCCCCTGACCACGTCCGGAGTCGTGGAAGCGGGTAAGCCCGTGAATGAAGGCCGCCTCCAGAGCGGTGGCATCACCCCAACGATCTCCGAAGCGGGCGGCATGCTCGTCCGAAAGGGAGCCCCGAAAACCTCGCCCGAGATCTACAACCGAGATGAGGAGGACGTGGCGCCCCAGCCGTCGAGCCCAGTTGTAGGCCTGCGCGGCTACCCAGCCCGGTGCCTCGGCGTGTTCGATGATGTTCTGGCACACCTCTGACAGAATCACGCTGAACTGAACGACGGCGGTGGGTGGGTAATGAAGCGTCCTGGCCAGGATGGCTCCCGCCCGGGCCTGCACTCGATCCACGACGGCGTGTACGTCCTGATGGGTGGTGACCGGGGTGATCTCCAGGAGCACATCGGACTCACCGCCCGATCTCCGCGGAGGACGGGTATCGAACTGGAAGATGGAGCCAGCCCATTGGAAGAACCCCATCCGGGCCAGATACCCGAGCACATCTGTCTGCTCCGGGAGTTGCAGAAGCGGCGGCACGCCCTGCCGTTCCTTGACGATGGACCCGGCGCCGAGGAGAGCCAGCATTCCGTGAGGATCGACCCAGCGCAGATGACGGGTGTCGAAGAGTGTCTTGGCACCTCCCAGCTCCTGGACCTGTTCCGCGAGGGGGTCGAAGCTGCGGTAGTCCAGCGAGGTGGGGACATCGACGACCTTCACGTGCTGCCTCCTCCCTGGGGCCGCCGGGCTCGGGCCGGCGGGGATTCCTCACTCGGCATGGACGGCCGATCCGCGATCTGACCCAGCAAGTGGAGACGAAGGCCACTGGCTCCTCGATGCTGAACGTTGCGAGCGGCGAACCGGTTAGCCGTATCCATCGCCTCCTCCAGGGTCTTTCCCGCGAGGAGTCGAGCGAAGAACGTGGCCCCCCAAACGTCGCCGCAGCCCGTGGGATCGCCGCCCGTCGCCGGCTCATCCAGGGGCACCAGGCCGCTGACACCGGGGCCCGGATAGGCCACCCGGCCCCGAAGGGAGGGCCATGCCCCCGGGTCTGCCGTAAGGGCGGATCCGCAGATGTAGGCCGCTCCCCTAGCTCCCAGTGTAACGGTGATGAGCTTCAGATCCGGGCCAATCGCTTCAGCGGCGATCTCCCAGGGGCTTCTCCCGGCCCTCCCGAGAAGCTCGAACTCCGCCTCGTTCATCTGCACGGCGTCGAAGCAGCGTAGCCAATCCCCCCACCCCGGCAGGAGGCGAGGCACGCGCACCCCTTCGTGCCCGAGGGCCAGAAAGAGCGAGTGAAGGTCGGCATAGGTGGGGCCCTGGAATCCGTGTCGGAGCGCTCGAGCCGCATCCAGATCCATCTCGAAGCCCGAGATGAAGTTCACGTACAGAGCGTCGCATTCCCGCGCGAGGGGAGCGAGCTCGATCCAGGTCCAGGGGGGCACACCTCCGGTCAAGCGCTCACATCGGCGGTTCTGATCCTCGTAGCGGAGCTCCACCCGGTTGTTAGGCTCCGGCACGACCTGAACCGATTCCTCGGCACGCACCCGGGGAATTCTGCGGAAGAAGTGGAATGCCGCCTCAGACAGATCCCGGCCGACCTTCAACAGGGGGCGGATCTCCCAATTCGACGGCAGCGCAGCACCAAGTGCTTCGAGGGCGTAGCCGATTCCGCCCCATTCCTCGACCGGCGCCTCGCGACCATCGCGGGAGTGGATAGTATCCCATACCATCGTCCCGACCACCCCGAGCCTCTTCCCGAGTCGAGGCTCCGTCCCGGAGCGACCGAGATCACCCATCACACCGATCCGAACGTCTCCAGCCGGAAGATCCCGGCCGAGCCAATCACCCCGCCCGTATCCGGCAACTCGGCAGGAAGGATCCGGCACGCCTCGGCCGAGGAACGAAAGGCGCGCCGGCGGACTTCCGCCTCCAGTGGACCAAAGAGATGGCGTCCCGCCTGGGTCACGCCTCCGGTGATCACGACCGCCTCGGGATTAAGGATGTTGATGATGTTCGCGACGCCAGCGCCGAGGATCTTGGCTGTCTCGGTGAGAACCTCCGTCGCGTATGGGTCTCCTTGCAGCACGGCCTGGTAAACGGTAGCTGCGGACATGCGCTCCAACCTTCCCTGGACCATGTCAAGGAGCACGGATTCCGCACCCGCCTCGATCCCCTCCGCCGCCCGAGCCGCGATGTTCGGTCCGGAAGCATAGGCTTCGAGGCACCCGTAGTTGCCGCATTTGCATTTGCGGCCAGTGAAATCGATGGTCATGTGCCCGATCTCGCCCGCTGCGTCCGAAGCGCCATGAAAGACCTCTCCATCCAGAACCAGCCCGCCTCCGATGCCCGTGCCCACCGTGAGTCCGGCGAGAGTCCTGAATCCCCTTCCCGCCCCCATCCACCACTCGCCGAAGGTGGCGCAGTTAGCGTCGTTGTCCAGCGTCGCCGGGAGGTCGAGCGCGTTGGAGATCAGGTCCCGAAGTGGAAAGTTGCGCCAGCCCAGGTTCGGCGTGGATATGACGGTTCCCGTCTTGCGGTCGAGAGGACCCGGTGAGCCAATCCCAATCCCCGCGACTTCACTCCGGGTCCCATCGTGCTCATTCAGGACGCGGTCGATGGCCTCCTCGATCATCCGGGTCACCCGCCGGATCACGAACTCGGCGCCCCGCTGAGGCTCCGTGGGCATGCTCTTGAACGCGAGCAGCGGGCCTCCAGCAACGGGGAGAATGCCCACCGCGAGGTTGGTGCCGCCGATGTCCACACCCACGATCCAGCGGGTACCGTCACTCATGAAGTCCCTCTCCTTGACCGTCCAATTCAAGCATTTCGGTGATGCCCGAGCGTGCTCTCACTTCCCGGTTCCTTCGGATTCGGTGCCGGATCTCCCGGTTCCGGCGGACGACCTCGGGGCTTCGGTACGGCCGGGGGTGATGGAGGTGGAGGCAGGGAGCCCGGTGTCGGATCTGCAGACCCCGGACCCCGAGATTCTCCAGTCGCTCTCCCAGCGCCCGGTCGAGTCCTCCGTACCCCATGTCGAGATCGAACCCGTTGACCTCAAGGATCGTCTCCTTCCATACGGAGGCGTTGTGCCCGTTCCAGGTGGGACGGGTCGGCGAGAGCGCATCCAGCGTTGGGGCGCGGGGCGCGGAGCGGCTCAGCCTGAGCCCTCTCCGGCCGGGACGCCAGCCACGACGCTTGAGCCACGCTCGATCGAAGGCCCTCTGGGAGCGGATGTCCTCCACGGTGACCCCACCGCTCAATTCCTCGCTCAACTTGAGATACCCCCCGGAGAGGAACCGGCTCGGATTAGCCAGCGTCCGGTGTCTCTGCACGAAATCGTCCCTCGGCACACAGTCTCCGTCGCTGAACAAGAGATACGCTCCGCTGGCCGCCAGGATCGCTCGATTCAGGATCTCGGTCTTGCGAAACCCCCGGTCCTCATGCCAGACGTGCCGCAAGTCGAGACCGGCTTCCTTCCGCATCCGCTCGATCAAGGCTTCGGTGTCCGGACCGGAGCCGTCATCGGCGATAACGATCTCGAACGTGGGGTCGGTCTGGACGGCGTACCCCCACAGCACCTTCTCCAGTGCCTCAGGCTGATTGAAGGTCGTGAGAATGACCGACACGTCCACCTTCACGCTCCAAGGGACAGAACCGCCATGAACGCTTCCTGGGGGATCTCGACCGATCCAACCTGCTTCATCCGCTTCTTTCCCTCCTTCTGCTTCTCCAGGAGCTTCCGCTTTCGGGTGATGTCCCCTCCGTAGCATTTGGCGGTCACGTTCTTCCTCAGTGCCTTCACGTTGGTGCGGGCGATGACCTTGCCACCGATGGCCGCCTGGAGCGCGACCTCGTACTGCTGGCGCGGAATGAGCTCCTTCAGCCGGTTCACCAGGTCCCTTCCGTACCCCTCGGCCTCGCTTCGGTGGATGATCACGCTGAAGGCGTCCACCGGGTCACCGTTGATCAGGATGTCCAGCTTGACCAGGTCATCCGTCCCGAACTCCAGGAACTCGTAATCCAGAGCGGCATAGCCTCGTGTCCCGCTCTTAAGGCGGTCGTAGAAGTCGAGGACGATCTCTGCCAGGGGAAGGTCGAAGTCCAGCTCGACCCTCTGGGCGTCCAGGTACTTCATCCCCCGAAACACACCCCGGCGGTCGTGGCAGAGCTTCTGAACGTTGCCGATGTATTCCGAAGGGCACAGGATTCGTGCCCGCACGATGGGCTCGGAAACCGACTGGATGCGGCCCCGGTCCGGAAAGGTTGAGGGGTTTTCCACGGCGATCTCCGACCCGTCAGTCAGGAGCGCCCGGTACTCCACGTTGGGTACCGTGGTAATGAGGTCTACGTCGAACTCCCGGGCCAGCCTCTCCTGAATGATCTCCATGTGGAGCAGCCCCAGAAATCCACAGCGGAAGCCGAACCCCAGAGCGGTCGAGCTCTCCGGCTCGTAGTGGAGGCTCGCATCGTTGAGCTGGAGGCGAGCGAGCGCGTCCCGGAGCTCCTCGTATTGATCGGCATCGGTAGGATATAGCCCCGCGAAGACCATCGGCCGGACGTCCTGGTACCCGGGTAGAAGCTCGGATGCCCGGTTGCGAGCGTCCAGGATCGTGTCTCCCACACGGGTGCTGGCCACCTTTTTGACCCCTGCGACGACGTAACCGACCTCCCCGGGTCCAAGCTGCTCCTGCGGCACGCGCCTCAGTCGCAGGAAGCCCACCTGGGTGACCTCGTGCGTGGATCCCACGGCACCGAAGGTGATCGTCATGCCCGGGCGGAGAATCCCGTCCACGATACGGATGCTGGGGACGGCCCCGAGGTATTTGTCGTAATACGAGTCGAAGATCAGGGCCCGGAGCGGCGCGCCCGGGCTTCCCTGAGGAGGAGGGACCCGCTCGACGACGGCCTCCAGAATCTCCTGGATCCCCAGGCCCTCCTTGGCACTGGCCAACAGTACCGAGTCGGGCTCCACACCCAGCAGATCCACGACCTCGTCCCGCCGTCGCTCCGGTTCGGCGCCGGGAAGGTCGATCTTGTTGACGACCGGGATGATCTCAAGGTTCGCGTCAAGGGCAAGGAACAGGTTGGAGAGGGTCTGAGCCTGGACCCCCTGGCTGGCGTCCACCACCAGGATGGCGCCTTCGCACGCGGCGAGCGACCGGGACACCTCGTAGGTGAAATCTACGTGTCCCGGAGTATCGATGAGATTGAGGAGGTACCGCCTCCCGTCCCTGGCCTCGTAGTCGATCCGGACTGCATGGAGCTTGATGGTGATTCCGCGCTCGCGCTCAAGATCGATGGAGTCCAGCACCTGGTCTCGCATCTCGCGGCGATCCAGGGTGCCGGTGACCTCCAGGATCCGGTCCGCCAGCGTGGACTTCCCATGATCGATGTGGGCGACGATACAGAAGTTCCGAATGTGTTCGGTGCGCACGTACCCTCAGGTTCCGGTTAGGGAGAAGCACAGGAGTATAATCGGGGGGAAAGGGCGGATCAATCGAGCCGGACGGCTCCTGTCTCGGTCGCTCGGGTCAGGGTAGGGGAGCGTGTCGGCTGTTATCCCGCCGGTGAATCCATCCCCACGGGGGCGGCCGTCTGACCGGTGGGGCATCGGATCGCCGCTGGCCAGACCGGAACGTTGATTCCCGGATGGGGATGGACCGAGCCGCCGCTACCCACCGCCGGTCCCGGTGCGTGCGCCAGAAGTGGCACGGACACCGGCCCGCGCGCGATTGCGTCGGCCGCCGATGCAGGCATGAGTCCCACAGTGGCCGTCCGGCCCGGAGCTCCTCCCGGCCCTCCCGATCTTCGTGTCGCCCGGGCCGGGGACGATCGACTGCTGGGCCGTGACGGCTTCGCCGCGGGTGCCGATCGAGGCGGCTGGCGGCTGGGGCGAACGGCCGGAGAGCGCCCAGCGGACGGCGGTCCGGACCGTGAAGTGGACGGCAGGCTCCGAGAGGAGCCCGCGGAGGAACTCGAGGGCCTCGCTCGCGAGGAGGAGCCGCCGGAGGAGCCACCAGGGGGACGGCTCCGGGTCACGGAGCCAGAGGAACCTCCGGACCTACGAGTCGGTGAGCTGGCGGACGAAGAAGGCCGCCCCCCCGACCTCCGTACCGAAGCAGACGATCCCCCGGTGGACCGCGGTGGTCGCACCGCTGGCGACGCTCCGCCCGTGGAACGAGGAGGGCGCGCGGCCGCGCCACCCATCGCTCGAGGAGGCGTCACCGATGCGGAGGAGCCCCCGGACCGCCGGGTAGGCGAGGTGCCAGAAGATCCCGTAGCGGGCCGTGTCGGTTGGGCCGTGCCCGTTCCGCCTCCCTGCGGATTCTCTCCCCCCCTTGGCCTTCGTTCCAGCGAGGGGCGGGTCTGTCCGGAGGGCCTCGGCATTACCGGGGTCAGCCGAGGCGTGCCCTGCTGCGTTCCTCCCCTCAGCGCGTCGGACGGCCGTTGGCGGGTGGAACCGCGGGTGGGGTTGGTCGGGTTCACGCGGCCGGGCGGTGTGACCCCCTGAGTCGTCGGACGTCCCCGTGCCGCACCTCGACTGGTCGCTCCCGTGTTTGGCGTCTGCGGATAGACCGTTCTCGGTGAGGCCGAAGTCGGGGACCCCGCCCGTCCACTCTGACTTCGGCGCGGAGCCGGGTCTCCGGCAACTCCGGGATAGTCAGTGACCGGTCTCGACTGAACGAGCGGAGTTCCGGCCTCACCCGTCACTCGTTCCTTGAAGACGAAACGCGGCTGGCGCACCGCGGGCGGCCGCGTGTATACGACCCGTCTACCGAGATACCGGTACGTGGGGTAGTAGTAGGGGTCGTCGAAGATGACGATCCTGAACGAGCTGCAGGTGTAGAGGTACGGATTCCAGCTGTAGTACGGGCGGTATCCATGGCAGTCGTAGCAGAGAAACCTCGGGTAGTCATAGTGACGTCCCACGTGATAGGTGGCGAAGTCCAGAGCATACTCCGCCACCTCCCAATCCGGAATCAGCTCCATCACGTAGTCGTCCATGGCTACGAATGGATCGGTGTAGAGCTGCTGGCCCACTGTCGTCAGCTCCCACCCGCCCTCGTAGAAGGCGAACGCCGAGAAATCGAAGGGGGTGTGGGAGGCAACGGCGAAGTAGTAGCCGACACCAGGATGGTCGTCCACGAACCATTGAGAGGAGCGGGGGAAAACCAGCCGGTAGTCCCGATTCCCCCGGACGTAGTACTCATCCTCCGGCGATCTTGGATACACCATACGGACAAGACCGTCCGTGTCGATCTGGAAGATGGCAACGAACGCGCTCGCGGACGTCCTGTAGTAGATGCGCACACGATTGCCGCGCTCGAGCACAGGCTCGTCACCGCGGTCGAACCAGACTCGCACTTCGAGAGGATCAATCTCGGAAACCTGGGCCCCCTCTGCCGCCCGTCCGTTCCCGATTCCCGGGAGCACGAAGACGATGGCAGTCGCCAGAAGCGTGGTTCTCGCCCAATGAGATACCATCTTGACTCTCCTCACCGACATACCCGTTCGTTTTAGTGGGTGGCAGGGACCATGCCACAGGTCACCGACGCATAAGGTGATTTCCAAGATAGACTTACGGCGCCGCGCCGCATGGGGATCCCCACACCTGTCCTACCGAGTGGACGCCTGCGTGGTGGCGGGGGGACAGTCAGCCCGTCCATTGCACCGTCCTTGCAGGGTTCCTAGGCTCGGAGACGTATGACCACGCCTCCTGCCATCCGCCGGGGTGCCGCCCGGCTCGACCTCATGGACCCGGCCGTCCTGGCCCAATTGGGTGGAATCGAGCTCGTGGCCCGGCAGGTAGTGGAAGGATTCCTGATGGGCCTCCATCGTTCCCCTCACCGGGGCTTCTCGGCGGAATTCGCCGAGTTGAAGGCCTATCAGCCTGGGGACGACGTCCGCTACGTGGATTGGCGGATGTACGGGCGCTCGGATCGCTACTTCGTGAAGCAGTTCGAGGAGGAGACGAATCTGCGGGCCTACCTCCTGCTGGACATCAGCAGCTCCATGGGATGGAGCTCCGACCCGGCAGGCCTTCCCACCAAGCTTTGGTATGCGCGGCACCTCGCCGGAGCTCTGGGTTTCATCCTGCTGCGTCAGGGTGATCGGGTGGGCTTCGCAGCATTCCATGATCGGATCGAGCGGAGGCTGGAGCCCCGGGGCGGGCGTCGTCAGTGGCACGAGCTCGCGACCGAGCTTACTCATCTCGAGCCCGGTGGCGGCACGTCGGCCCACGGAGCCCTTCGGGATATCGCCGTGCGCCTCAGGAGGCGTGGTCTGGTCATTCTCATCTCCGACCTCCTCGTAGATCCAGCAGAGACCACGCTGGCCTTGCGCTTTCTCAGACACCATGGCCACGAGGTGCTGGTCTTCCACCTCATGGACCCGGGTGAGCAGGACCTGCCAGCCACGGGAAACGTGCGGTTCTACGATCCCGAGACGATGGAGGAAATGCAGGTGAGCGTGGCTAGCCTGAGAGAGGAGTACCGCGACTCCGTGGCCCGAGCGCTGGAGGAGTGGCGGCGGAACCTCCGGCCCCACCGGATAGACTACATGGTTCTTTGCACGGACCAACCCTTCAGCCGAGCGCTCCGCACGTACCTGCACAAGCGCGAGAGACTGGGCTAGCGTCAGGTCAGATGGGATTCCTCAACCCGCTCTCGCTACTGCTCGCCGGTGCCGTCGCCATACCACTGCTGCTCCATCTGCATCGACGTTACGAGAGCCCCCGATTGGCGTTTCCCGCCCTCCGATATCTTCAAAGAGCCGAGCAAGATCACGCGCGCACGATCCGCCTTCGGCAGTTGCTGCTTCTCGTTCTGAGAGCCCTGGCTGTCCTCCTGCTCGCACTGGCAGCCGCTCGGCCCTTCATGCGTACGGGACAAGGAGACCACGAGCCCACAGCACTGGTCATCGTGCTGGACAACTCCCTGAGCTCGGGTCTGATCGATGGCGAGCGCCGGATTCTGGATGACCTGAAGGATCTGGCCCAACGAAGCGTTCGCCAGGCCTCGCCGTCGGATCGGATCTGGGTAATCCGTGCGGGAGAACCGTGGGATGTTTCGATTCCGGGGGATCAGGCGGAGGCAGTCTTGCGAATCCGCGAAACGCTGGTGAGCGATGGAGGAGCCCAGATTCCCCAGATCCTGCTGCGTGCGATCTCGCTGATCCGAGGCTCTGATCTCCCTGCGGGCGAAATCCATCTGTTCTCGGACCTGCAGGCTAGCAGCTTCGGACAGCACGCCGACGGCCCGCTGCCGTCGGACATACCCGTCGTGATTTCCGCCCCCCGCCCGGGCCCATCCGCGAACCGGTACCTGGAAGAGCTTGTCATCGGCGGAGGGCTGCCACCGCTGGCCGGCCAGCGGACGGAACTCGGCGTCCGCCTGGCAGGCACCTCGAGGCCCGGAGACGGCGCGGTATCGATCCGGCTCACAGTGGGCGAGCGGCTCCAGGGGACCACCTCCGCCTCTCCAGGCAACGCCGTCCTCTTCCCCATGGGACCCTTCTCGGGCGGGATCGTCACGGGTCACGTGGAGGCGGACCCGGACGAGCTCAGGGCCGATGACCGGCGCCATTTCGCGCTCCGGACCCGCCCTTCCCCCGGAGTAGCTCTCTCCGGTCGTTCCTTCTTCCTCGCGGAGGCGATGAGCGTTCTGGAAGATGAAGGACGAGCTCGCAGGGTATCCCCGGGGGATGCGGATATCGTGTTTTCGGACGGCGGAGTGGAGCTGGAAGAGCGAGCTTCCGGAGTCCCCGTCGTGATCGTTCCGCCTCCGGATCGGACTCGGCTCCCGGAAGTCAACCGCCGGCTCGCGAGAGAGGCCATCCCCTGGAGGCTTGTAGCTCGCGAAGCAAGGGGGGAGGCGCGGATCCAGGACAACCGCCTCCACAGGGGTCTTCCCAACCTCCGGGTCTTCGACTACCTGGAGCTCAGGCCGACGGACGAGGCGACCTCCAGAGCCGAAGTCTGGGTCCGTCTGGGCACGGGACTTCCCTGGATGGTGACGGGCGAGGGGCGGAGGGGAGGCTACCTCCTGGTGGCTTCGCCTCTCGACGCGGGGGCCACGAACATCCCGGTCTCCGCCGCCATGATTCCACTGGTCGAGTGGATGCTGGGACATTGGGCAGCTCCGGGTCCGGGAAGCCGGCCGCCGGTGGCGGGGAATCCGATTCCTGTGCCGACGTCCGCCACAGGTGTTGTCGACCCGGATGGAACCGTCCATTCCGTGGTCGGTAGCCAGCCCTTTCGCGCAACCAGAAAGGCCGGGATCTACCGAATCATGGAGGGAGATTCCGTGGTATCGGCGGTTGCGGTGAACACACCCCTTCAGGAGTCCATTCTGGACCCCATGCCCGTTGAGGAGTTGCGCTCCCAGGTCGGTGAAGGCCTGGTCGTGGTGGATGGTCCAGCTCGATGGGAGCGAGAGATCTTCCGCGATCGACGGGGCTCCGAGCTCTGGAGGCTGCTGGTTCTCACCGCTCTGTTTCTCCTCGTGGCGGAGAGCTGGATCGCGTCCGCAGGAGCGGGGCAGCCGGCGGAAGGCAGGACGGGAGCTGACCGCGGAAGGCAACAGCAGGTGTCGTAGGTGTCTCCCCACGTCCATCCGATCTTCGAGGCCCTCGAGACCTGTCCGGAGGTCCGGGAAGTCGTCCGGTCGCTCCCCGGCCTGGGCGAGTCCCTGACCATCGGAGGCGTGGTGGGCTCCAGTTCCGCCGCACTCCTCTGCCACATCGCCAGAGGTGGTCCCACGCGGGTTCTGGTGGTGGTGGCGCCGAACCCCGCCCTCGCCCAGGGGATGGAGGCGGATCTCGAGGTGCTCCTGGGCCCGGATCAGGCCTTCCTCTACCCCCAGAGGGAGTCGCTTCCCTACGAGTCGGCTGAGCCCCATCTCGAGATCGGAGGCCTCCGGGTGGAGGCGGTCGAAGCTCTCTTCGGCGGCCGGGCCCGCATCCTCGTCACGACCTGGCGGGCACTGCAGGAGCGGAGCGGACTCCCCGGGCACCTGGCGGGCCTCCGCATGACCCTGGTGAAGGGAGACGAGCCTGGACATCGCCACTTGGTGGAGCTTCTGAAGGCGCGGGGATTCGAGGAGGTGCCCCTTGTGGAGGAGGTGGGGCAGTTCGCGGTCAGGGGAGGAATACTGGATGTCTTCTCGTTCGGATCTCCCGAACCCGTTCGCGTCGAGTTCTGGGGCGACGAGGTGGTGTCGATACGTCACTTCGACGTTCTGGATCAGCGCTCGACCGGCGAAGTCGATCTGGTCCACCTCCTGCCCGTGGACTTCACCGGCGCCGACGATGACGCGGAAGTACAGCGCTCGCTCCTCGAGCTCCTTCCGGGCGAACCTTTGCTGGTGTCTCTGGGGGTGGAACGCTGGGAGGAAGGAGTCAGGCACACATGGAACGAGGTACAGCGTCTTCACCAGGAGCTCGTAGCAGTGGGGCGGAAGCCCCCACACCCCGAGGACCTCTTCCTGTCCCCCGCCGGGTTCTCCGAGGCTCTGGAAATCTATCCGCGTCTGCGCCTCGTGGACGACGTCGGGGACCTGTCGCTGAAGACCGAGAAACCGCCCGAGATCGATCGGGACATGAAGCGGCTCAGAGAGATCCTGACGACCGGAGCCAGCCGGGGAGAGCGGGTCCTGGTGCTCTGCGACAATGATGGACAGGTCCAGCGACTGGAGGAGATCCTGGGAGGCGCTTCGGCCATCCCTCCCGGCGTCCAGATCGGGGTCGGTTCGGTCCAGGGAGGGTTTCATCTTCCCACCGCGTCTCCACCCCTGCTGGTGCTCACGGACCACGAGGTCTTCCGGCGGACACGCCGCATTCGGAGAAGCCGGCGGTTTCGAGGAGCGGTGGCCCTGGAAAGCGTGGCTCAGCTCACCCCCGGGGACTACGTCGTGCATATGGATCATGGCGTGGGTGTGTTTCGGGGGCTGGAGCGGATTCGGGTGGGGGGCGAGGAGATCGAAGGAATGGTCATCGAGTACGCCGACCGGGAGCTCCTTCGTGTTCCTGTATATCGCCTGGACCTCGTGGAGCGCTGGGTGGGTGAAACCGACGACGCGAAGCCACCTCAAGTGCACCGAATCGGGGGGCGACGGTGGAAGTCGGTCCGCAAGAGGACCGAAAGGGCCATCGAGTTGATGGCGAGAGACCTCCTCGAGCTCTACGCTCGGAGAGAAGCCAGCAAGGGCTTCGCGTACTCACCCGACACCCAATGGCAGAAGGAGATGGAGTCCTCGTTCCTCTACGAAGACACCCCGGATCAGAGAACGGCCACCGAGGACGTGAAGCGGGACATGGAGTCGTCCCGCCCCATGGACCGGCTGATCTGCGGGGACGTCGGATACGGCAAGACCGAGGTCGCGATCCGCGCCGCCTTCAAGGCGGTTCAGGACGGAAGACAGGCGGCGGTGCTGGCCCCTACCACCATTCTGGTGGAGCAGCACCGTCACACGTTCGAGGAGCGCCTGGCGGACTATCCGGTCCGTATCGGCGCCCTGAGCCGCTTCCGTACGCCGAGGCAGCAGCGACAGATTCTGACGGGCCTGGCGGACGGAGCGATCGACATCGTGATCGGCACCCATCGACTCCTGTCAGGCGACGTGGTGTTCAAGGATCTCGGACTCCTGGTCGTCGACGAGGAACAGCGTTTCGGTGTCCGGCACAAGGAGCGGCTCAAGAGCCTGCGGACGTCGATCGAGGTTCTCACACTCACCGCTACGCCGATCCCCCGGACCTTGAACCTGTCGATGGCGGGCCTGCGGGATATCACGCTCATCCGAACCCCCCCCAGGGATCGCGTGCCGGTCATTACGCACGTTCTGCCGTGGAGCGCCCAGATCATCACCGAGGCGCTGCAGCGGGAGCTGGACCGTGGTGGGCAGGTTTACGTTCTGCATAACCGGGTGGAGACCATTCACACCGCGGCCGAACGGATCCGTCGGCTCGCGCCCCCAGTCGAGATCGGCGTGGCGCACGGCCAGATGCCGGCGCGTGAGCTCGACGAGGTGATGAGAGCCTTCGTCGAAGGGACCCTTCGGGTCATCGTCTGCTCGTCGATCATCGAAAACGGACTCGATGTTTCCAACGCCAACACACTGATCGTGGACCGCGCAGACAACTTTGGCCTGGCTCAGCTCTATCAAATCCGAGGGAGGGTGGGACGTTCGGACCGGAGGGCCTACGCCTACCTCATCGTGCCCGACGACGTGACCGAGGAGGCCGAGAAGCGATTGAAGGTTCTGGAGCACTACACGGAGCTGGGCAGCGGGTACTCGGTCGCACTGCGGGATCTGGAGCTTCGCGGATCCGGCAACCTGCTGGGAAGGGAGCAGTCGGGGTTCGCGCACGCCGTGGGGCTGGACACGTACCTTCGGCTCTTAGAGAATACCGTGCGCCGACTCCGCAATGGGGAGGGGCGTTCGACGAGCAGCCACCCGGCTCCGGAGATCTCGCTATCGGGCGCCGCGTTTCTCCCGGATCGGTACGTCTTCGACTCCGGCCAGAAGCTACACCTGTACCGGCGCCTGTCGAAGTTGGAGGACCAGAAGGACATCGACGACCTGACAATCGAGCTGAAGGATCGTTACGGGACACCACCCATCGAAGTCGAGAGGCTCCTGGCTGCACAGAGGCTGCGTCTGCTGGGACAGCATCTCGGCATCGAAAGGATACTCATCCGTGGGCCGGAAGCTCGCATCACGTTTCACTCGGAAGCCGTACCTCGACTGGCGGCTCTCGAGAAACCCCTGCGGGATGGACAAGTAGAAGTGGACGTTCGACGCATGGAGCCTCTCTCGTTGTCTCTCAGACAGGTGGGGCCTGGAGACCTCGTGGGGACCCTGACCCATGCGTTGAGGCGGTTGGCGGAGCACAAGATCCCTGTGCCGTAGTCACCGGTGCTCGGCTTGCCAAACGACGAGAGGAGAACTTGTGGAGAACAGCATCGGAATGAATCGATTGTCCCTGATCGGCGCCCTGGCGGTAGCAATTGCCCTCTCCTTCGCCACCGGATGTGATTCCCAGGACGGTGCCGATGTCGTCGCCCGCGCTGCCGGTCACGTGCTGACCGTCGAGGAAGCCGCAGCGCTTCTGGCAAGCCACGGCAACCTGCCGAACCAGCAGGATGTCGTTCAGGCCTTCGCCGACCTCTGGACCGACTACACGTTGCTGGCCACCGCCGCCGTCCAGGACTCCACGCTTGAGTCCGTCGACTTGAAGCCTGTCATACAGCAGCAGATCGACCAGCAGCTCGTCTTTCGACTGCGAGACCAGCAAGTGCAGGCAGATACGGCGGTATCCGAGGAAGACCTGCGCCAGCTCTACCTCTCCGAGCTCCCGGGAGCGCGAGTGAAGGCCAGCCACATCCTTCTTCCGTTTCCCGAGCCGAAGACCACCGCCCAGCGGGACTCCACGTTCGAGCTGGCTCGTGAGCTTCGAAATCGGGTTCTGAATGGCGAGGACTTCGGCGAGCTGGCCCGCGAGCACAGCTCCGACCGTGGCAGCGGCGAAAGGGGAGGTGACCTCGGCTTCTTCGCTCGGGGGCAGATGGTCGAGCCATTCGAGAAGGCTGCGTTCTCCCTCGAGCCGGGGGAGATCAGCGAACCCGTGGAGTCCGTCTACGGGGTGCACATCATTCGCGTCGAGGACCGGGAGATTCCGGACTTCGAGGAGTCCCGGGGGGACTTCCGTGCCCGCGTTCAGGCCAGGCGGGTGTTCG